>NZ_JAQYUU010000001.1:1842374-2149436 GCF_028728205.1 Clostridium sp. 'White wine YQ' | reverse complement strand
TTTCATGGGTTCCTTTTTAAATATTTATATATATTCTTTATAAATTAAAGATTTGCCTCAACCCCATTTACATTAGCTTGTTCATCATCTTCCATAGGAATTATAATGCATTTCTTTCCGTCAATTATTTGTGATTTTATTTGAGGAACTTTTTGAGGTTTTACGTGAAGTACAACATCATAGTTTTGAGTAGTATTATTATCAGCTTCTTCAGAATCAGCAGCAATTTCTAACATACTTTCAGCTTCTGCATCTATAATTGGCTCTGCAGCTACCTTTAGCTCAGTTTCTTGCTTTGTTTTTTCAAGGATTTCTTCAAGTATTTGTACTTTCTTTTCAAGTTTTTCTTCTTTTTTTCTTTGCTCATTAGCCGCAATTGCTTTTTTATCAATTAAATGATCAACTACAGGAGGAGTATCACCAAACTCCTCTGTATAGGATTTTTCTATTTTTGTAAGTATTTCTTCAGGAATTCCGCTTTCAATTAAAACCTCTTGTATATTATCAGTAGATAAAATTATTGGTTCAGCATTCTTACCATTTACAGTAGTATGGTCCTCTACCATATTATTTAGTGTTTCTTGAATCTCCATATATAAATGCTCAGATTTTGCATCATCACTTCCAAGTGCTTTACGAACAATAGTATTGAAGGTTTCTTTCTGCTCAGTAGCAGTTTGTTTTGAACTACACCCTAAGGCTTGCTCCATAAATTCAGGATGTGGATCTTTTGCATTTTTTGTATAGTACAAAATAGAATGAATATTAGTACTGCGGTCTGTAAAAGCTGGGAATACAAATCCAAGGTCTGGAGAACCAACTACCCAATCTCTAATTCTTGCACCAATTTTATTCTCATTTTCAAAATATCCAAGAGCAGGCTCAGTAAGAGATACTGGGCAAATTGCACATAATAAATATTCATATACTTCTTCAGATTCATCTATTTTTGAATTATCAGTAGTTTTAGTAATAACATCGTAAGCATCGTGAAAAATAAGTATTAGGAAATTACCTGTGTAATCATAGCTGTTTATAATCATTTTATAGAAGCTATCAAGCAGTCCATCATCCTTTAATCTGCTTTTCTTTAGTGCTAATAAAGAAAGTTGTCTGCTTTCTATTTCATCTTCATCTCCATTAAGAGGGAAATTAAGTTCTAAAAGATTATTTCCAACCGTTCCTGATAATGTTTTTTTTGCTATCTCTAAATATTTAAAGAATTCTTCATCTACTAAGTTTAAAAAAGTTTCTCTAAATTTTAATACAATATTTTTTTCTCCATCTACGTAGCAACCACACATTTTAGTAAATGTGCATTCATCCTTCTTTAAGCGTCTTTTTAATTCCAATATATCTTTCTTTTTCATAAATCGACCTCTCACTTCATGAGTTTTTATCAATACATAATATAGTATAGTGTTCAATGGACAACCCTGCAAGTAACTATATTGATTATAAGACTATAAATATTTAACAGATTACTGATAGAGTGCATAAATTCACCTTTTATAAGCTCCATTAATACAATATTAATATGTAGAATATAAAATTTTTAAAGAGTGTATCGAGGGATAAAAATGGGTATAGATAATAACAATTACTATGGAAAAGGTTATAAGTATGAGAAGAATGGATGGATTTATGTCCATATTGAAGGGGAAGCCTATAAACGAGGACTTCAGCATGGATTTCTGCTTGCTAATGAAATTAAAGAAATAATTAGTAATCTTAAATTTTTGACTTATTGGAATACGGGAAAAGAGTGGAGTTTTTTTGTTGATCAAGCAGAGAAGCAGTTTACACATAAGGTTGATGAGGAATTTCTTGATGAAATAAAGGGGATTGCAGATGGGGCATTCAAAGCTGGCGCTAGGGTAACCTGGCAAGAGATTCTTACATGGAACGGTTATGGTGAGCTTATAGGTTTTTGGTGGCCTAATAACTCAGATGGAGAGTTCAAAAGCAATATAGGAAGAAATAAGGGAGGATGTTCGGCGTTTATTGCTACAGGTGCAGCTACGAAAGATGGAAAGATTCTTTTAGCTCATAATACCTGGGAGAGCTATGAGACTGGGCAATATCTTAATGTAATAATGGATGTTTTACCTGAGTATGGAAATAGGTTTTTAATGCAGACCGCACCAGGATATATAGATAGCTTTAGTGATTTCTTTGTAACAGCCTCAGGTATTCTAGGTGCAGATACAAGTATTTCTGGATTTAAAAAATATAATTCTGAAGGTGTACCCCAGTTTGTGAGAATTAGAAAAGCCATTCAATATTCTGATGAAGTAAATGAATTTATTGATATTATGAAAGAAAACAGCAATGGAGGCTACACCAGCATGTGGCTACTTGGGGATATAAGAAGTAATAAAATTACTAGGTTTGAGCAAGGGTTAGATTACTCAAGTGTAAAAACACTAGAAGATGGTTACTTTATTGGGTTTAACGCACCTGAAGATCCTAGAATACGTAATTTAGAAGTGGAGAATAGTGCCTATACAGATATTCGTGATCATCAGGGAGCAAGAAGAGTTAGGCTTACTCAATTAATGGAAAGGTATTATGGAGAACTAGATATAGAATTTGGGAAAGCTATTTTAGCAGATCACTATGACGTATACCTAAGTAGGAGAAATCCTTCTTCAAGGACAGTAGATGGACATTATGAGTTGGATGATCAAAGATATCCAAGTGTCTCTGGAACTCTGCCACCATTCTCTCCACAAGGGGCATTAGATGGCAAGGTAATAGATAGTGATTTAGCAGGAAGCATGTCCTTCTTAGCGAAATGGGGAGGTTCTAGTGATATCCCTTTTATTTCAGATGAGTATTTCTCAAAGCATCCACAATGGAATTATCTTAAAGGACATCTTAAGGATAGGCCTTCAATGCCATGGTGTATGTGCAAGGTCAGAAAAGAACAATAGAGATAGATAAAAGGGGGATGAATATGGTAAAACCTAAAACACTTAAAAAAGGGGATACAGTGGGGATAGTATCACCAGCAACTGGGTTAGATAGAAGTCATATATGGAGAGCAATTAGAACCTTTGAAAGCTGGGGACTTAAAGTAAAGGTTGGAAAGCATGCTTATGATAACTACTATTATCTTGCTGGAACAGATGAGGCTAGAGCAGAAGATGTAAATGAATTTTTTGCTGACTCATCAATAAATGCAATTTTTTGTAGTCAAGGAGGCTATGGTTCCCCGAGAATAGTGAATGCTTTAGACTATGATATGATAAGAAAAAATCCAAAAATATTTATTGGATATAGCGATATTACAGCACTTCATCTTGCAATTTATAAGAAAACAGGACTGACAACTTTCCATGGTCCAAGTGCTACAGGAATTTATGGAGAGTATGCTACTGAATATAGATTAAAATATCTCTATAAAGCACTATTTAGCGGTGAACCTATTGGACAAATAAAAATGGCAGATCCAGATAAATATCTTGTGAAGGTTACTAAAGGACGAGCATATGGGAAAACTATAGGAGGTAATTTATCTTTGATTTGTGAGCTTATAGGAACTCCTTATGAAATTGATACAAAAGGAAAAATCTTATTTTTTGAAGAGGTAGGCTCAGATATTACAGATATAGATAGCAGATTAACACAACTTCTTAATACAGGTAAACTGCAGTCTGTTGCAGGGATTGTTATTGGAGAATGTACAGATTGTGAAACAGATGTTTATGATAAGGGCAGATCTTTAGAAAACTTGATTTTTGAGAGAATAGGTAATCTTGGTATACCAGCAATTTGGGGGCTACCAATAGGTCATACTCATGATTTAGCGACTATTCCAATTGGAGTTAATGCTTTTTTAGATGCATCAAAGGGTGAGTTTAGTATTTTAGAAACTGCAACTCTATAAAATATAGTCACAAGTAAAACTCATAACAGAAATGTTATGAGTTTGTCTTTTGTAAAAAAATTACATATGGTAAAATAATATTTATACATAATAAGTGAAGCTTTCTATATATATGGGGGACTGTAATTATGAATAAGTTTAGAAATTTTATAAAAATGATATTAATAGTTTTGTTAGTCCTAATAATCAATGTACCACTAGTGGCCTTTGCGAGAGCTGGAGGCGGTGGTGGCGGTGGTGGTTCATCTGGTGGAGGTGGAGGCGGTGGAAGCACTGGTTCAACTCATAGCAGATCATCACGGAAAAGCAGTCCACTAGAAAATGCGATAAGTTTTGGACTATTTGCTATAGCTGCTTCGGCTGGAATAATTGTACTAAAAGTAAAGTTAGGCAAAAAGAAAGCTAAAACTATTTCAGCCATAAAGGAACTATCTAAAAGCGATAATAACTGGAATTACAAAGAAATAAAGCAAGATATAGAAGAGGCTTTTTATAAGGTGCAAACTGCATGGATGGAAAGAAATCAAGATTTAGCTAAAGAATATATGAGTGATGAACTATATACTAAACATAGAACTCAAACTGAATGGATGAAGGTTCGTAGGCAAAAAAATATTCTTGAAGATATGGAACTATTAGGGGCAACCCCTGTAGGAATTGAAGATCATATAGGAATAGATAGAGATAGTATGTGGGTTCATATTAAGGCCTCATCGCAGGATTATACCATAGATGAAGAAACTGATGAAGTAATAGAGGGGGAAGCTTATAAATTTATTCAATTTGAGGAATACTGGAAGTTTATAAGAAAAGAATATAGATGGATATTAGATGAGATAAGACAAATAGATGAAATTAATGATTTAGATTTCTTTGTAATAGACATAGAAAAGAATGATTAAAATTTATTATAAGATTAATATAACCTCCAAAGTAATCAAGGATTTAGATTGCATTGGGGGTTTTTATTTATAGATATTTTATAAAAATTTTATATTATCTAAAAATACTTTTTAGAAATCTTTACTATTTATAGTGTAGAATTATAAGTGTAATTTTGAACAATATATATTTAAGTAGTGCAAGGAAGGGTGAACAAAATGAATCTACTAATGATAATATTACTACTTATGGTGTGTTTGTTAATTTCAAATATAATTAGTCATTACATTCCATCTATTCCAACAGCGCTAATTCAAATTTCCTTAGGAGTGGTACTTGCATTTGTATTTAGGAATAATTCGATTGAAATAGAAGAAGAGTGGTTTTTTCTTTTATTTGTAGCCCCTCTTTTATATAATGATGGGAAATACTTCCCACGAGAAGAACTCTGGAAAATGAAATGGTCTATATTAGGCAATGCATTGATATTAGTACTTTTAACAACTCTAGGAGGAGGTTATTTTATTCATTGGTTGGTACCAGATATTCCTCTTGCAGCAGCATTTGCGTTAGCAGCTATATTATCACCAACTGATCCAGTGGCTGTGAATGGAATTGCTAAGCGAATTCATATTCCAGATAGAGTATTAAATCTTGTTAGAGGAGAATCATTAATAAATGATGCATCAGGTTTAGTTGCCTTTAAGTACGCAATTGGGGCTGTAGTAACTAGTTATTTTTCTTTAAGAGAAGCAGTAGTAAACTTTTCATACATATTTTTTGCAGGAGCAGCTTTTGGAGTTTTATTTGCATTAATTATGATGTTTATAAGATTTACATTACATAAGAAAGGAATAAATGATGTAACATTTCATTCATTACTACAGATATTAGCTCCTTTTGGGATTTTTATTATAACAGAAGAATTTTTGCATGCTTCAGGAGTAATTGCTGTAGTAGTTGCAGGGATTATTCACTCAGTAATAAGCAAAAAGATAGAAATTAGAATAGCTGAAGAGCAAGTACTAACTGAGAATATGTGGAGTATTATATTGTTTGTACTAAACGGAAGTGTATTTCTATTATTGGGATTAAATATACCATCATCGATGATGGAGACAATAGCTAGTCCTGATATAGGGAATTGGAAAGCTATTGGATATGTAATTGCAATTGGTTTTGTTATTTTAGCAATTCGATTTATATGGTCGTATATCTCTGCATTTTACGGATATAGATTAACAAGAGAGAAGGATATTGAAAAGCCGGATATGAAATTTGCATTACTCACTAGCTTAACTGGTGTAAGAGGTACAGTTACAATGGCAGGAGTTTTATCCATACCACTTTTCCTAGAGAGCGGAGAATCTTTTCCTGAGCGATCACTAATTTTATTTTTAACTGCAGGTGTAATATTATTTACATTAATACTCGCAACAGTATTTTTGCCGATTTTATGTAAACAGGATTCGGTAGATGAGCAAGGATTAATTAATAATGATTTAAGCGAAGCAAAGAATAGACTTTTACTAGTTAGTATTAAGGCTATTAAGAAGGAAATTAACGAGAAAAATGAAGCTGTAGCTTATGAATTAATTAACGAATATAAACATACCTTTGACCATTATAGATTAGAACATGAAATAGTTGCAAAGGATACAAATATTAAAGAAAAAAAGATTGTGGAGTTAAGACTTATAGCATTAAAAGCTGAGAGAGATTACATATATAAATTAATGGATGAATACCAAATCAATGAAGAGGTATTTAATACTTTTGAAAAATCTTTTGATTATAGGGAAGAAGCTCTTTTAAATAATACAAGGCAAAATACAGTATTTTTTATAAGAAAATTAATGAGATGGTCAAGGCGCTTCTATGGAAAAGGTAATAAGAGAAGAGATGAAAAATTAGATAGCATTCAGTTAGTAAAAGACATTCAAGTTAAAGCATTTGAGGCAGCAATTGAAGCAATACAGAAATATACAAAAAATCATGAAGAATCAAAGTTTGCTCACGGGTTGATTTTAGATTATAAGAGTATGATTAATAGAATGAAGGGGACAAAAATAAAATACACTGAGGAGGACATGGAACAAAAGGAAGAATTAAGAATAAAAGCTATGGATATAGAACGTTCGGAGATTCGTAAAATGTATGAGGCTGGAGAGATTACAAGGGAGCAGTCAAAGGAATTAAGAAGATACATAAATTATATAGAGAGTGTAATTTTGTATAAGCATGTTGAGTAAATAAAACTCCAGGATAGAAATATCCTGGAGTTTTTTAGGTATTATTAATATGCAGTTTTGATATAATTATTTATAATAAGAAAAACTTGAGGTAAGGGAGAGTAGGAGGCTATGGTAGATAAATTAACTGCTGAGGACGGCAAAAGTTTATATATTTATTGCTGGGATAAGGTTGATAACCCTAAGGGGATGATACAGATTTTTCATGGTATGGCTGAGCATTCAGGTAGATATAAAGAATTTGCTGAGTATCTTAATAGTAATGGCTTTATAGTGTATTCCTCTGATCATCGTGGACATGGCAAAACTGCGGATACAGCAGAGGAAATAGGGATTATTGGTGAAAATGGTTTTAATGCTATAGTTGAGGATAAGCACCTAATATTTGAGCAAATGAAGCAGGAACATCCAGAGTTACCTATGTTTTTATTAGGGCATAGCTTTGGATCGTTTCTAGCACAGGAATATATAATTCGTTATGGAAAAGAACTAAAGGGAGTAGTATTATCAGGATCAGCAGCACAAAAGGGAGCTGAAGTCTATTTAGGAGGATTAATTTCCTCATTTCAAAGGATGATTTCTGGTGAAAAGAAGCAAAGTAAGCTTTTAGACACCTTAAGTTTCGGAAACTATAATAAAAGATTCAAAGAGGACGGACATAAATTTTCATGGTTAAGTACTGATCTTAAAGAGGTCAAAAAGTATGAAGAAGATCCTTTCTGCGGTACAGTCTTTAGCATTGGTTTTTTCTATTATCTAATGAAAGGATTAAGTAATCTTTATAAAAAGGAAAGACTAAATTTAATCCAGAAAGAGCTGCCTATTTATATTATTTCAGGTGAAAATGACCCTGTAGGGGGGGATGGTAAATTAGTAAAAAGACTTTTTGAAATTTATAAGGAAATAGGTATTAGAGATGTTAAGATGAAGTTATATCCAAGCCTTAGACATGAAATACTAAATGAAGTAAAAAAGAAAGAAGTATATGAAGATATATTAAATTGGCTTAACCATATATATTCATAAAACTAAACCGTACTAGAGAAATCTAATACGGTTTTAATATTTAATAAAAATATTTATAAGTAAACATAGTAATATTATTTACTATTTCCATAAGTTCCTTGGGAGATTCAGTTAAATCTCCTTCAAGCCAAGTTTGTATAATTGAAAAAGTTCCACCTACGGTATGACTTATTAAATAATCTATATGGGCATCATTAAATTCATTTGATTGGTGTACTACGTATTCAATATCTGCTTTTCGCGCAAGATATATTATACGGTTTATTATCCTGCTGTCTTTTTGTTTGCAAAATAGCACTTTACATAAATCTTTATTAATATAAATCAATTCAAGAACCTTAAGAAATAATTGATCCTTATAATTTTCAATTGGAGTTTCATTAATATATTCAAGTATCTTATCAAATAATTCATCTTCCATCGATTGAAGTAATTCAAAGGCATCATTGTAATGAGAATAAAAGGTTCCTCTATTTATATCAGCCTTTTTACATATTTCAGTAACAGTAATCTCATGTATTTCTTTCGATTGGAGTAATTCAAGTAAGCTTTCTTTGATTACACTTTTAGTATATAAAGTTCTTCGGTTTCCTTTAACACCTACCATAAAGCAATCTCCTTTTATCAAATTATAAAACTTACATTAGATGCTATTAAACATACAAATAAGAGAAATATGTGCATTTAATAACAATGTAAATTTAGTTGCTTATTGTCTATGAATAACAGCTTATTTATACTATATATTGTATTATCAAATATACGCTATGTCTATTTAATAATATGTATAATTATTTAACTTAAAGAGAAAGGGGGCGATAGTATGCCTTTTATAGAAGTTATTAACGAGCACAAAAGATATAAAATCGGAGAGAATATTGTTGTAGCTAATAATGGGATTGAATTTTCTATTGAAAAGGGTGAATTTGTTATAATTTTAGGGCCAAGTGGTGCAGGTAAATCAACAGTTCTTAATATACTTGGAGGAATGGATACTTGTGATGAAGGAAGTATATTAATTGATGACACAGATATAGCCAAGTTTAACCGAAAGCAGCTTACTAAATATAGAAGACATGATGTAGGCTTTGTATTTCAATTTTATAATTTAGTACAAAACTTAACTGCTAAAGAAAATGTAGAGTTAGCTGTACAGATTTCAAAAAATGCACTAGATGTAGATGAAACTCTTGAATTAGTGGGGCTTGGTCATAGAAAGGATAACTTTCCAGCTCAATTATCAGGCGGAGAGCAGCAAAGGGTATCAATAGCAAGAGCAATCGCTAAGAATCCTAAAATGTTACTATGCGATGAACCTACTGGTGCTCTTGATTATAAAACAGGAAAACAAATTTTAAAAACGCTACAAGATACTTGTAAGAATACTGGGACAACAGTTATAGTAATAACTCATAACACAGCAATTGCTTCCATTGCCAATAGGGTTATAAGGATTAATGATGCCAAGGTTAGAAGCGTTGAGGTAAATGAGAATCCTGTTCCAATTGACGATATTGAGTGGTAGAGGTGAGCTTTTATGCAAGTTAAGTCGTACAAAAAATCAATAATAAGAGAAATTGCATCATCAAAAGCTAGATTTACTTCAATATTAGTAATAATTTTTTTAGGAGTATCATTTTATTCTGGGATTAAGTCAGCTGGACCAGATATGAAAAAATCTATAAATAGATTTTATAATAGCCAAAATCTTATGGATAGTAAAATAGTATCAAGTCTGGGACTCACTGATGAAGATTTGGACATCCTTAAAAATAATGACAAGATATTAGATTATTACGGAACACATAGTATAGATGCAAGCCTTACAAATGTAAATAGTGTAGTAAGGTTTATAGAATACGATCCTCAAAATACAATTAATAATCTCATTATTTCAGAGGGGAGACTACCTGAAAGTAGCGGAGAAATAGCTCTTGATGAAAAGGCCTTAAAGCAAGATAAGAGTTTAAAAATAGGCGATAAATATGTAATAGAATCTGACAAAGATACAATGGATTCTTTTAAGGAAACAACATTTAAAATTGTTGGCTTTGTAAGAAGTCCAATGTATGTAGATAATGAAGCAAGAGGAACAACTCCTGTAGGAAAAGGAAGTATTGATTATTTTGCAGTATTAAATAAATCTGACATTTCAATGGATGTATATACAGAAATATATGTGAGATTTAAAAATGTACAAAATCTTGATACTTATAGTGATGAGTATAAAGACAAAATGGAACAAAATAATGAATATATTCAAAGTCTATATTCAAAACGTTCAATTGATAGAATTGATGAAGTAAAAAAAGATGCACAAAAAGAGTTTGATAAAGCCTATAAAGAGATTGAAGATGGTGAAAATAAGTTATCAAATGCTCAAAAGGAAATAAATGATGGTAAAGATAAGCTTGAAGCAGGTAAAAAACAATATGCTCAAGGAGTAAAAGACTACGAGCAAAAGATTAAAGCTGGAGAAATTAAACTTGCTGATGGGCAAAAACAATTAGAAAATGGTCAAATAGAAATTAATAATCAAAAAGAAAAACTAACTGAGGGAGAAAAACAGCTTAATGGAGCGAAAACTCAGTTAGATAGTGCTAAAGAAAAGTTTTTGGCTCAAGGGATAAATCCTGATGAAGATACAAGTAATCTTAAAAATCAGCTAAGTGGACTTAAAACTTTAGTTCAGACATATAATTCACTTTCTAAAGATATTAATGATACCGTGAGTAGTACTCAGGATGGTGATGCGATTCCAGCTCAAAAAATCCAATATTGGAAGAGTATAATATCACAGCCAGGTTTAGGGTTAGAGGGACTAAAAGGATTAGTAGATCAATTAGAAACGGATCCCAGCAATAAAACCTTAGCGATCAGTATTTCTAAAGGAGTAGATGCAGCTTCAAAAAGTGCAAATGAAAATGTAACTAATTTAGTAACTTTAATAAGCGGAATTACTAATTATCAGCAAGGAAAAGCTCAATATGAGGAGCAATTAAAAGTACTTAATAGCGGTAAGTTACAAATTGATGCAGCTCAAAAGCAATTAGATGCTTCTAAAATAGAAATAACTAATGGGAAAAAGGAGCTTGAAGAAGGCAAGGTACAGGGAAAAATAGAACTCGACAAAGCTCAAAAACAATTAGTGGATTCTGAAAAGAAACTTATTGATGGTGAAAAAGAGATAGAGCAAAATAAACAAAAACTTTTAGATGCAAGAAAAGAAGTAGACGAAAATAAAGAAAAATTGAAAGACTTAGATAAAAGCAAGTACTATTTCTTTGATAGAAATGATAACCCAGGATACGGAGTAATTAAAGATTCAATTAAAAGTTTAGATAATATAGCATCTGTATTCCCGGTATTTTTCTTCCTAGTTGCAGTATTGATTTGCTTAACAACTATGACAAGAATGGTAGAAGAAAATAGAATTGAAATTGGTACACTAAAAGCTTTAGGATATAGTGACTTAGAAATATCTGAGAAGTTTGTAGTATATGCAGCATTAGCTAGCTTTGTTGGTTGTATTTTAGGAATATTAGTGGGATGTACAGCATTACCTAGTATAATTAATTCTGCCTATGGAATGTTATTTGTAATACCTAAGTTTAGTATATATTTCTATCCATCATATATTATTCAATCTATGGCAGCCTCAATACTATGTACCGTAGGTGCAGTACTATTTGTTCTAGAAGTTGAACTAAAAAATAATCCTTCTGATATGATGAGACCAAAGGCTCCTAAGTTAGGTAAGAAAATCTTACTAGAAAGAATTACTCCATTATGGAAAAGACTGAATTTTAATCAAAAGGTAACCCTTAGAAATTTATTTAGATATAAGCAAAGAATGATAATGACAGTTCTAGGTATTGCAGGATGTATGGCTATGCTTGTTACGGGATTTGCACTTAAGGGTTCTAATATTGGTGTTTTAGATAGACAATTTAATAAGTTATGGCACTATCAAGCTATGGTAATTTTTAAAGATGATGCTAGCGAGAAAGATAGCAAGGAATATGATGATATTTTAAAAGGGTTAAAAGGATACAACAGCAGTTTAAATATTCATCAGGAATCAGTTACCATTACAAAGGAAAACATGAATAAGCAAACAGCTACTATGTATGTGCCAGAAGACGTAGAAAATTTTGATAATTTTGTTACACTAAGAGATAGAGTTACTGAAAAGAATTATAAAATATCAGATGATGGTGTAATTATAAATGAAAAGCTAGCAAAACTTTTAAAGGTATCCTCTGGAGATACAATAGTTATGAAGGATGAGGATAATAACTCTTATAATGTTAAGGTTAGTGAAGTAGCTGAAAACTACCTTATGCATTCAATTTATATATCACCCACATACTATGAGAAGATATTTAGCAAAAAACCAATATTCAGTGCACAATTTCTGAAACTAAAATCTGATGGGGAAAGTGATGATGAAATTTCTTCAAAACTAATGGAAAGTAATACAGTTATAAATGTCACCTTAACATCAAAGATAATAGATTCAAGTAAGGATTCTGCTAATAGTTTAAACTTAGTTATGGTAGTTACAATCTTAGCTTCTGGTAGTTTGGCATTTGTTGTACTATATAACTTAAATAATATAAATGTATCAGAACGTATAAGAGAACTATCAACTATAAAAGTAATAGGATTTTTTGATAATGAAGTCACTATGTATATATTAAGAGAAAATGTAATACTTACATTATTAGGAGTTCTTGTTGGTTCCTTTATGGGTAAAATACTTTATTCGTTTATAATAGGAACAGCAGAAACAGATACTATGATGATGTTACCAGATGTATTTATGAGGAGTTATGTATTTTCTGCCTTAATAACCATATTATTCTCATTATTAGTAATGATTATGATGCATATAAAATTAAGAAATGTTAACATGATTGATGCATTAAAATCAAATGAGTAAAATTAAAACAAATCAAAGGAGCTGAAGTTACGTTAATTGTGACTTCAGCTCTTTTTTAAAGCTATTCAAATAAATCATTAACAACATCATCTATTCCATAAAAACAAGTATCTACGAGCCTTTCACCATCGTTAGATTTAATTTCACTTATCATGCTAAGTAAGTGCTTTAATAAGATGGTATTTTTGTCCACATCTTCTTTCATTTTTCTTACAGTTTTATTAGTTGAAGAAATTGCATCCATTAATTCTTTGTTATCTACAGTTCTCATTTTTTATTCCTCCTCTATTTTTATATTAAAATCACACTTGAAGATACCCGATATTCTTATGGAAAAATAAATTTTTAACAATCTTGGCTAAAAAAATTATGGCTAAGCCTTGCGAACATTAAATCTTTTTTCCCATTCCTCCATTAATGATTGTCTAAAGTCTGGATGTGCTATATTAATAAGTGCCTGACCTCGTTCTTTTAATGTTTTACCTCTAAGGTTTGCTATACCATATTCTGTTACAATATATTCTACATCATTTCTTGAAGTAGTGACTGCAGAACCTTCAGCTAAAATTGGTACTATTCTTGAGATCTTTCCATTAGATGCAGTAGAGGGCATTGCTATAATAGATTTGCCATCCTTAGCCATATCAGCGCCTCTTACGAAGTCAACTTGACCCCCAACAGCACTAAACTGCTTTAAGCCTATTGTATCTGCTACAACTTGTCCGAGAAAATCTACCTGCAAAGCTGAATTAATACATACCATCTTATAATTTTGTGAAATAACTGTTGGATTATTTACATAGTCAACTGAATACATTTCAACCATTGGATTATTATCTAGGAAGTCATATAATCGCTTAGTACCCATGGCAAAAGTAATTACTACTTTATCCTTATGCAAGGTTTTTCTTTTGTTTGTAATTACTCCAGCTTCTACAAGTTCAACAACTCCATCCGAAATCATTTCTGAATGGATACCTAAATCTTTTTTATCTTTTAAAAACAGCAGTACGGCATCAGGTATTGCACCTATTCCTAGCTGTAGGGTAGAGCCATCATCTATTAAAGAAGCACAATTCCTACCAATAGCTTTTTCTACCTCTCCTATTATTGGTAACTGTAATTCTGGAAGAGGGTAGGATGTTTCAATAATATAATCTATATCTGATACATGAATAAAGGAATCACCTAAGGATCTTGGCATTTTATCATTAACTTCTGCAATAACTAATGCTGCGGATTCGGCTGCTGGTTTTGTATAATCATTTGATACACCAAAGCTGCAAAAACCGTTTGCATCAGGGGTACTTACTTTGATAAGAGCTACATCAACAGGTAAATATTTATTTCTAAAAAGTTTAGGTATGTTCTGGAAAAAACAAGGTGTAAAATCTGCTTCTCCTTCTTTTACGGCATTTCTTGTACAAGGTCCTACAAATAATGAATTAAGTTTGAAGTGAGGTTTCATTTCAGACTTAAGATACTCACCTTTTCCTAATGTAAGCATTTGAATAAGCTCAACATTCTCATACTTTTCTTTATTGGATACTAAAGCATGTACTAATTCCATAGGTTCAGCTACAGCATGTCCTAAAACAACTCTATCATTAGATTTTATCTTAGCTACTGCTCCCTCAGCAGTTACCAGTTTACTCTCATATATTTCTTTCCAATTCATAAGTTTTCACTCCCCCTAATTTTTTGTAAACTTTTGAAATAACAATATATTTTATCTTTTGATTAATTTAAATATTTAGTAAAGGATCCTTTTTGAACTATCTCGTTAAACATTTAACAACTATGTTAATAATATAACAATTAAAAAGGAAAATCAAGTATATTTTCAGAAAATTTAAAAAATAGATTTGTTTTAAAACAAATTAAGGCAGTTTGTTATATAAAAGCTATTTTAAAGTAGGTAGTATGGAGGATTTGAAACAATAGATATTCATACTAATTATTTTATTTAGCAATAGAAATGTGCAGGGTTTTTATTTATAATAAATATAATGCAAAAATCATATTACAAAAGAAGTAGAAAATTAGATGAGGAGTTATTAGATGAAATATTACTTAGCACCAATGGAAGGAATTACTGGATACATATATAGAAATGCTTATGTGAAGTTTTTTAATAATATTGATAAATATTTTGCACCTTTTATAGTACCTAATCAGAGCAGGAGTTTAAAAACTAAGGAATTAAGAGACATTTTGCCTGAGAATAATAATGGAATAAATATAGTGCCGCAAATTTTAACAAATGATTCAGAAGGGTTTATTTCTACGTCTAGAAAGCTACAGCAATTAGGTTATAGTGAGATAAATTTAAATCTAGGATGTCCATCTGGAACAGTAGTTTCAAAAAACAGAGGGTCAGGATTTTTAGCTCATAGAGAAAGATTAGATGTGTTTTTAGATGAAATATTTAAAATGGATGATATAAAGATTTCTATAAAAACTAGAATAGGGAAGGATAGTCCAGAAGAATTTTCAGAATTATTAAGGATTTATAACAAATATCCTTTAGAAGAATTAATTATTCATCCAAGAATACAGAAAGACTTTTATGGTAATAAACCTAATTTAGAAGTATTTAAAGATGCACTAGCTTTAAGCAAGAATCCCATATGCTATAACGGAGATATTTTTACATCCGAAGATCATAATGAATTGGTACAAGCCTTTCCAGAAGTGAATAAAGTAATGCTAGGAAGAGGGATACTTGCCAATCCAGGGCTTATGAATATAATCAGAAATAAAGCAAGTCTAGATAAAAAAGTATTAAAGGAATTTCATGATGAAGTATTTAATAAATACATAGAATTATTTAATGAAGAGAAAAATGCTATATTTAGAATGAAAGAATTATGGGGATATATGATTTACATATTTTCTGATAATAAAAAATATGCTAAAAAAATAAAGAAAGCACAAAAGCTGAGTGATTATAATGCTGCAATTTCAAGTTTGTTTACGGAGCAGGAGATTATTGAAGGAGCAGGTTTATTTTATAATAAGTAATAAAAAAACCTATAGAAAACCCAGGATATTTTTATCCTGGGTTTTATTTAAATTATTTTCCGCTATCACCATAGTTTGATAATACTCTAGCACTAGGATCGTTAACGTTACAGCCTTCCCATTCTTTGTTTGGCATCCAGTAATCAACTATCATTTCTGCTTGTCCTGGATAGTATTTTTCAAAGATTTCTCTATATAGTAAGGATTCTTTTGTAAATGGAGCAGCATGATATTTATACTCTTCACATTTTCTTTCAAAATCTCTATCACTATATTGTGCTTCAGCGTATTCTTTTAAATAGTCTACCATAGAGTGTCCTACAGCATCACTAAATGCAGCTTTTTCACGATATAAAATATTGTTTGGAAGATAGTCACCTTCAAAAGCATGTCTTAAAAGATATTTTCCCATGTTGTATGTGTTTAATTTCTTTTCTGGATCTATAGCCATAACATATTTTACAAAATCTAAATCACCAAATGGTACTCTTGCCTCTAAAGAGTTTGAAGCTATACAACGATCTGCACGAAGTACATCATACATAAATAGTTCTCTAATTCTCTTTTGTGATTCCTTTTGGAATTCTGCTGCGCTTGGAGCAAAATCTGTATATTTATATCCAAATAATTCATCAGAAATTTCACCAGTTAGAAGTACTCTAACATCGGAAATTTCATGTATTTTCTTACAAATTAAATACATTCCCATACTAGCTCTTATTGTTGTAATATCAAAGGTTCCTAGAATTTTAATAACCTCATCAAGTGATTCAAGAACTTCTTCTTTTGTCATATAAACAACAGTATGATCACTGCCAATATAATCAGCAACTTCTTTTGCATATTTTAAGTCAATTGCATCTTCTGCCATACCTATAGCAAAAGTTTTAATTGGTTTTTCAGGGTACATTTTTTGAGCAATTGAACAAACTAATGAACTATCTAGTCCACCACTTAACAAGAAACCAACAGAAGCATCAGCATCCATACGTTTTTCTACAGCAGCTACCAATCTGTCATGGATCCCTTTGCAAATAACTTCTAAATCATCAGTGCAGTAATTGCCTTCTACTTTTGCTATATCAGAGTAGCAAGTAAATTTACCATCCGCATAATAGTGTCCTGGTGGGAATGGCATAATTTTATCTGTAAGACCAACTAAATTTTTCGCTTCGCTGGCAAACATGATTTTACCTGATTCAGAATAGCCATAGAATAGAGGACGAATTCCAATTGGATCTCTTGCTGCAATGAAAGTATCTTTTTCCCCATCATAGATAACGGCTGCATATTCTGCATCTAGTTTTGCAAACATATCTAATCCATATTCTAGGTACATTGGAAGTAATATTTCACAATCACTGTCAGAAATAAACTTGTGTCCCTTTGATATAAGTTCTTCTTTTAATTTACGAAATCCATAAATTTCTCCATTACAGATAGATGCATCTCTTTTTCTTGTGAATGGCTGCATTCCACTAAAACTTAAATCCATTATAGCAAGTCTTTGAAATCCTAAAATACCAGAAGGTAGAGTAAGTATTTCTGTCATATCTGGTCCTCTAAGTTCAGTTCTTTGTAAAGCCTCAGCAAATTTTTCATGTTTCATGTCTGTTCCTGTATAACACATAATTGTACACATATTAATAGCCCTCCTACGTATATAAAAATAGCGTCAATTCGTCTTATAAATAATAGGACGAATTGACGCTTATCCGCGGTGCCACCTAAATTACCATTTTGGTCTCTCTTACCAGCTACTACTGGTGCCCAAATAACGCATGGATTACGGCGCTCCTACTTTATCTAAAATATTCTAAGAATAGTTTATTGATATTTCAGTTTGCAGCTTCGGAGTGTTATTCAAAAAAACTCTGCCACCGGGTTCACACCATCCCCAGCTCACTGTTGGTGAATATTTTTTTTACTTCTCTCCATCATCGCTTTTTCTTGGATTAATTTTAAACTGATTTGATATCTTTTGTCAATACTTTTTTATCTTATTAATAAATATTGTAATGCAAAAGAGAGAAATTCTTATTATAATGAGTAAAGTAATATAAAATTAATACTATTTATTGGAGAAAAGAAATGGATTTTATAGCGATAGATTTTGAAACAGCAAATGAAAAAAGAAGTAGTGCATGCTCTATTGGTATTGCAGTAGTAAAAAATGGACAAGTAGTGGAAAGAATACATCACTTAATAAAACCAGTGGAAATGAGGTTTATGCCAATTAATATCGGAATTCATGGAATAAGACCAAGCATGGTTAAAAATGAACCGGAATTTGATGTAGTATGGGGAAAAATAGAACATTATTTTCATGGAAATTTAGTTATAGCACATAATGCATCTTTTGATATATCAGTTTTAAGAAAGTGTGCAGAACTGTATAATATAGAGCTTCCTAGTTTTGAATATATTTGTACAATGAAGCTTGCTAGAAACTTTTATAAAGGGATAGAAAATGCAAAGCTCAATACTGTAAATAACTTTTTAGGATATGAATTTAAGCACCATGATGCACTATATGATGCACTTGCGTGTAGTAATATACTACTTAATATATCAGAGGAATTAGAATGTACAGATATTAATGAAATATCTAGACTAATAGGAGTATCAATTGGAAAAGTAGAAGGGGATATATATAAGCCATCTTCAACTAAAGGAAGGGTAGCGAAAACCTCTAATAGAATCTATTATCCTAAAAAAGATAATGTAGTGGATAGATTACAATTAGACTCATATAAAAATGAAGTAGTAGTGTTTACTGGAAAACTATCGTCTATGTCTAGAGAAGAAGCCATGAGATTGGTTAGAAAATTAGGAGGGAGTACCGGAAGTTCAGTTACTAAAAAGACAACAGTTTTAGTAACAAATATTAAGGATATAAAAGATATGAATAGAGAAGAAATGAGCAATAAGCTTAAAAAAGCGATAGATTTAAATGCAAAAGGGCATAGCATAAAGTTTTTAAGTGAAGAGGAGTTTTTAGGAATCGATAAAATATTTTAAATTGGAATTTATTTAATTCTTAAATGAGCCCATGAAGATCAAAATAATAGATTTTCATGGGCTTTTAGTATATGAAAATAGTTAAACACTATAACATACAGATGCTTGAGTATCCAAAACACTTTCAATAAATTTAGCCACCTCAAGATGAGTAGGGTGAGATAGATATGCATCTAGGTCTTCTAAAGATGCAAATTTAGTAATAAGAATTAAATCATAGTTACTTTGCCCGGGACGGATATTTACTTCTGCTTGTATATCTAACAGAACTTCTATTTTACCTTTCATACTCATAAGTACTTCTTGAGTTCTACTAATGGTATCCTCATCCCTATTCTTTAATTTTAATAATAAATTATTAATAATCATAATTACCTCCTATAATGTTTAATAATGAAATGTTAAATGGTTCTAATTATTCCGCCATCGATAATATGTTCACAGCCAGTAATATATGAAGCTCTATCTGACACTAAGAAGGCTACAAGTTCAGCCACTTCTTCAGGTTTTGCTGGGCGCCCAAGTGGTATACCTCCAAGAGAATCCATTAATTCCTGTCGGGCACTAGTATAATCACTTTTAGAACCTTGAGCCATTCTTTCGATAAGGCGTTCGGCAGCTTTTGTTTCTGTAAAGCCAGGAGCAACTGTATTTATGCGCACCCCTTCGGAACCTAACTGTGTAGCTAAGTTTTTACTGTAGTTGGTTAATGCAGCCTTAGCAGCTGAATACGCCATAGTCATCTTACCTGGAAGTCTACGCTGAATGGATGAGATATGAATTATAACTCCGTTTTGTTCCTTAATCATAGAGGGTAAAAATCCACGATCTAAGCGTACTGAGGAAAATAGATTTTGGTTAAAGGTTTGAAGCCAATCTTCATCGCTTAATGATAGAACACCATCAGTTGAAGAGGAAGATCCGCCTACGTTGTTTATTAAAATATCTAGCCCTTTAAATCGTTCTAAAGTTTCCTTAATGATTTTTTCAGTGCCTTCTTGCGTGCTTACATCTGCTTGAATAAATCCTACAGTGCTAGGTAGATCTTCAGGAATAGTTCTAGCAGTGGTGATTACAGTTGCACCTGCATTTAGTAAGCGATCAACAATAGCTCTTCCTATGCCTTTAGTTCCTCCTGTTACAAGTACACGTTTCCCAATAAGTTCTTTACTAATATCAAATTGTGAAATATAATTCATAATTAAATCTCCTTTACTTAGTATTTAGATTACATATTTAGTATAAAAAATTAAACTTGACCACAATGGGTCAAGTTTAGAAAATATATTTAGCTATTAATTTATTTAGTCGTTTCGCCATTTCATCTCGTATATTTTCAGGGGCGATTACTTCTAACATAGTACCAAAAGATAAAAGGTAGTTATAAAGCCATTCACCTTCAGGCATTGAACTAATTACAGTATAAGAACCATCTTCATTTTTTTTGATCTCTTTTTCTTGAAATTCATCGTATACGCGGTAAGCTCCTTCAGAGGAAATTTTCAAAGTGATTTTAATATTCTTTGTAGAAAAATCCTTTGCAGGTTCATGTGAAAATTCTTGTAGATCAGCATGTGTGCAAGATTTTTCTGTAATATAGACATCTGCCATACGTGTTATTTTAAAAGTTCTAACTGAACTTTTTTCAATACAATATCCTATAAGGTACCAGGCTTTTTCTTTAAAGAGTAGTTTAAAAGGTTCAACATTGCGATTGCTTTTTTCTCCTATGGAGTTAAAATAAGAAAAATTAATTACACGATTTTCTAATATTGAATTTCTAAGGATATTAAAAATGTCTTTCTGTTTATCATATTTTCCCCAATTAGAGAAATCTACTTCAATCCAATTGGTATTACTTTTATTAAAGAAACTACTTAACTTTGAGAGAGTATCCTTGAGTTCAGGATATCCAGTAGCTGTTAAACTTTGAAGGGCAATAAGAATTTTATCTTGCTCTACATGGGATAGCAGAGATTTATTTAATACATAGTTTTCAATAAGTGAAATTCCTCCACCTTTACCTTGAGTTGAATAAACAGGTATTCCAGCCTCAGATAGGGCATCTATGTCTCTATAAATTGTTCTTACGGACACTTCAAAATTCTCAGCCAATTCCTTGGCAGTTACAGATTTTTTTTCTAATAGAATATATATTATTTGAAATAACCTACTAATTTGCATTAAAATCACCTCATATATAAGTATACATAATGTAACATGACAACTCTATGTCAAGTTATATTAGTAATAAATAATCAATTATATTTTAAGTATGATTTTCAAAAACAATAGTATTGGCAATTAACTTATTAGATGGTAAAATTCAGTTAGGAGTTTAAAAGATATTTTATAAACTAGACTCCCTCAAGATAAATTAATATTGTGGTTCTTAAGATTAAAGTGAAAGCGATTTCGGAATTCTTCACTTAAGTTAATCTAAATTATAATTTGGAGGAATAAAAATGAGTGTACACATTAATGCAAAAGAAGGTCAAATAGCAGAAACTATATTATTGCCAGGAGATCCTTTAAGAGCTAAATTTATAGCAGAAAACTTTTTAGAAGATGTAATATGCTATAACGAAGTAAGAGGAATGTATGGTTATACAGGAACATATAAAGGAAAGAAAGTTTCTGTTCAAGGAACAGGTATGGGTATACCATCAATATCTATATATGCTAACGAATTAATACAAAGTTATGGTGTTAAAAATCTAATAAGAGTTGGGACTTGTGGTTCTTATAAAGAAGAAGTTAAGGTAAGAGATTTAGTAATTGCTATGGCTGCATCTACTGATTCTAATATTAATAGAATTAGATTTAACGGTATAGATTTTGCTCCAACTGCTAGTTTTAAATTGTTGAAAAAATCTTATGACATAGCTGTAGAAAAAGGATTTGATCCAAAGGTAGGAAACGTGTTTAGTACTGATACTTTTTATAATGATAATCCTGAAGCATGGAAGAAGTGGGCTAGTTTTGGATGCTTAGCAGTAGAAATGGAAGCAGCAGCACTTTATACTATCGCTGCAAAGTATAATGTAGATGCATTAGCATTATTAACTGTAAGTGATTCTTTAGTAACTAGTGAGGAAACTTCAGCTGAAGAAAGACAAAATACATTCACTAGAATGATAGAAGTTGCTTTAGAAACTGCAATTACACTTTAGAAAACATGAACAAATTTAGAAATTAAATATAAATAAAAACAGCTCCTTTTTATCATTAATTCATTATAGATATAGGAGATGTTTTTATTTGAGGAAGATACAACATAGATTATGGATGGGTAGAATAACATGAAGAATTTAAAGATAATTGAATTAATTAAAATTGGATTTTCTATAACCATAGTGTATGCTATTTTAACAATAGTAGGGATTGGTTGTCCTATCAAATTTCTAACAGGTATTTCATGTGCAGGATGTGGAATGACTAGAGCCTGGATTAGAGTAATTCATTTAGACTTAAATGGTGCATTTTACTATCATCCACTATTTTTTTTGCCGCCAATTTATGTTTTATTATTTTTATTTAGAGATAGGATATCTCATAAGATGTTCGTAACTCTAGTAGTAATTGGAGTAGTTTTATTTATAACAATATATATATTTAGACTTATTAATCCAGACCATATTGTTATTGATATAAATATTAAGAATGGTTTTATTTATAAGATTATTAATTTTATAGTAAGAAATAAGAATTAAATATATAAAAAAAGATGACTAATGTTCTATATACATTAGTCATCTTTTTTTATGAAAGAATTTCTAAAACTTCAACTGTATAGTTTCCCCCAGGTGCATTAACTTCAACAATATCCCCATCTTTTTTTCCAGATAAAGCTTTTCCTAAGTCAGATTCAATACTTATTAGCATGTTCTCAGGATCTAAATCCATTGTAGTTACTAATGTTATGATTTCTTCTTCATCATCTTCAACAAATTTTATTCGAGCTTTACTATTAATCCCCAGAACTGATTTATCAGTACCATTATCATCTATTAGTGTTGCAGTTGAAATCATAGTCATTAAATATTGGATTCTATTATCATTTTCTCTATAGTTTCTGCAGGCTTCTTTATACTCTGCATTTTCAGATCTATCACCATGAGCAGCAGCTACTAATTTTTCCTTAGCAATTTCAGCTCTTTTTACTGTCATTCTATATTCTAATTCATCTCTTAATTTCTTCATATTTTCTTCTGTAAGTAAATTATTCATAGAAAATTCCCCCTAATATATGTTATAGGGTTTTTGATAGGAAACTTAACTTATTCTTGTTTGAAAATGTCGGTTTTTGGACATTTTCAGGCATGAATAAGTTAATAGTTGAACTTAAAACCCTATATGTTACTATTATATATTATATATAAAAAAATAAAAGTTACTTATTAAATAATATGTAGAAAAAATAGCTTGGACAATCTATCCAAGCTATTTTGAATTAAAAAGATTATCTTAATTTAACAACTATATTTGCTTTACGACTGTCATCAGTTTGATCAATTACATTCACTTTAATTCCAAACTGAGGTAATATAAGACCTGAATCAGGGTTTTCTTTAGTAATATAAGTGTTTTTATCTAAGAAATCTGGATTTTTAGAATCTGAATCATCTCTTAGAGTAAGAGGGTCTCCAGGAGTACTATAATCTATAAACATTTTTGGATCCTTGTTTGTTGAGAAGGTCGCATCATGCACTTGATATCTTGTATCTGCAATAGAACCATCACTCCATTTTAATATTTTTTGGTCAGCATCTACAACGCCTAGGAATCCATGACCAGGATGGTCTGCAACTATATTATCGCTATATAATTCATCAGAATACCATACCAATAGTCCAGGTTCATAGTTCATAAGGCTTAATCCACGTTTGATATCTTGAAGACCTTTATCAACACCGGAGTGATTTCTTAATTCAAGTAGATAGTATTGGTCTGTTAGTTTTTTACCATCATTTTTACTGAAACCATCAAATGTAAAGTTTGAAGAAGCTCCATCAGCATTATCAAAGAAGGATACCTTGCCATTAACATTTAGAGTTATATCATCTATATAGAAACCTGCCATTTCTGCAGCAACATCAGTCCAATAATTTATTTTTAGATTTATCTTTTTACCAGCATATTGATTAAGACTAAAGTTTGCATCAATCCACCCATTAGACTTACCAGTAATGCCGTTTCCAGGATTTTGTTCATTTGGATTAGTAGTTGTAGTGATATTTCCAGGAATGCTTGTCCAAGTATTAGTGCCATCCTCTTGTACTAAGATAGAGCCATAATCCCAATCCTGTTCAATATCATACCAAGTCTTAAAGTTAAAATCAGCAGATGTTGCATTTGTTAGGTCTATACTAGTTGTCATAGAATTGTTTAAATCATTCCCTTTTCCGCTAAAGTATAGGTAGCTTCCACTGTATGGAGTTGTGATTGTTGTAGCCTTCTTTGGAAGTGTAACTTTAACAAAGTCATTATTTTCAGCCTTTATACTAGAAGCATCTAGAGTATATTCCTTACCTTTAGTGGTAAGCTCTGATAAATCAACTGAATTTCCATGAGCCCAATTTCCACCATAGGTTTTTTGAAAATATTGTTTTGCATATGGGCTAAAGCCTACTGGTTCAGTTCCAGGTACTTTTCCTGCCCAGCTTCCACTAGACATAATAGACCAATAACCAATAGGTTCACCTTTACCAGAATAATTTATATCATATTCATCAGGTAGCCCTAAGTCATGGCCAAATTCATGACAAAATACACCTGCAGCTCCATCTTCAGGCATTGTAGTATAAGGATATGCTGACATATCTGTTCCAGGAATGTTAAACGGAACAGCAGAACCGTTAACTATATCATATACTTTTGAACTGTGAGACCATATTGCATTATCACCTAGTGTTCCACCACCAGCTTCTTGTCCCATACCAGAGTGAATTACCATTAGATGATCAATTATACCATCCGGCTCATTAAGATCTCCATCTCCATCTAAGTCATAAGGGTCTTTTAAGTCATAATCATCAAGATTTGCATCTTTAGAAGCATCAACTAAGGCCTCTTTTATAAGATCACGAATTTTTACATTATTACTAGTAGCACTATCTGCACCGTAATAAGCAGCTGGTTGACTGGCTTTGTACCAACCATAAACGTCTCCTTCGATATCATAACTCTTACCTGATTGTTGATCATAATATTGCTTTAGAGAAACAAAATTTTCGCCGTTAGGTCCTGTATAACCATTGCTTCCAAATATCATATCTTGATAATGGGCCTTACTATAATCTTTATAATACATATCGGTATCATTAGAAGTTAGCGTATTATGAGGTAAATCAGGAAATTCTATTAATAGAACAAGTGCTTTATCTTTAGTAACACTTCCATCCCAGGATGTTTGAGGATCATTTTTCTTTTTCTTTTTATCAGAGGTCTTCTGTAATTTTCCATTTTTAATAGCATCTTTTCCATAGGTTTTTAAGCCCTGAAGTGATTTAGAATCTAATTGTGAAGGATTATTATTAGATGTAGCTTCTTTTTTTGATAAATAATCCTTAAGAATTTTATTCGCCTCTTCAGTGGTTGCATTATTTGGAATTGTTCCGTTTTTCTTTAGCATAGCTAATAATTTATCATCATTAGCTATAGCTAGGTCACCATCTTTTTCAATGGTTGTTATAGCTTCAGAATCTTGAGGTATAGTACTTGATGTAAATTGTTTAATGTTTAAAGTACCCGTTGTACTTAAAGTTACTACTGCAGCTGTCACCAATCCAATGATTTTTGATTTTAGCAAAATAAATTACCCCCTTTTTTGAATTTATTAATTTATACTGTAAAGTCTAAACACATTACATAATAAATTTACCATAAATTACATAATATGTAAAATGGCTTTTTCAGGTTTGTATATGATAAACAAAACTTAAATAGAAATAAGTCTGCTTTTTAGCTATAATTATTAGATTTTTATATAATTACACAAATTACTAGTAAATTTTATAGGAACTTATTTGACGATTAGCTATTGAAATAGTATCCTAATATTGGTTTGTAATTGATTTTGGTTTTCAGGAGGTACAAAGAATATATGTTACAACATATGAGTGAAGAAGAGGCTAGTTATATAAGTGAATCAAAAAATAAGTGTAAAGAATTAGGAATGGATCCTAATGAACCTAGGATGCCTAAAAGTGTTATGACAGAAGTAGAGCTAGCTAGAAAGAAAGAAGATTATAAAGAAATACTAGAAGTTGTAACATTTTTTAGTGATAAGATAATTAAATCTTTGGAAAAAAGTACTCCTATATTAGTGGCTGTTTCTGATGAAAATGGTTATTTATTAGAAACATTAGGCGATGAAGCTATAAAAGGAACTATGGCCGAGCTAGGAATTAAGCCAGGTATACAATTCACCCAAGAGGATATGGGCACGAATGTTGTTAGTTTAACTCTTGAACAAAATCATCCTATACAACTAATAGGAAGTAATCACTATCACACATTTTTACATGGTACAGCTTGTTATGGGGTACCATTTCATTATTCGGATGATGATAATTTGTTAGGCAGCATATGTATAATGACTGCAGTGATACTTCACAACCCATTTTTCTTAACTACATTAACTACTGTTGTTGATGCAGTAGAGCGCGAACTATTACTTAGAAAACAAAATCGTAAAATTAATAAACAACAGGAATTATTATATATGGCAGAAAAAAAGCAAAGAGAACTTCTTGAAAAAAACCTTATTATGAAGGATGAATTTATAACCACTATTACTCATGAATTTAAGACACCAATAAATGTAATTTATTCAGCTATACAATTAATTGAGCATGTTTATATTAAGTTAATTCCTAAACAGGTAAGGAATCTTATTACCAGTATAAAAAGAAATACATTTAGGCAGTTAAGACTTGTAAACAACTTATTAGATATTACTAAATTACATTCAGAACAATATAAATTAAACTTGAGAAATGTTGATATTGTATTCTTGACTAAATCAATTATTGAATCAGTAAAGGAATATGCAGGTCAGAAAAAGATTAACTTATGTTTTGAAACTAATGTAGATAGCAGTAAGACTGCAATTGATGATGAGAAATATGAACGTATAGTTTTAAATCTCCTATCAAATGCAATTAAATTTACTAATGAAGGTGGAAGTATAACTGTTAATGTTAATGAGAATGCAAAGGAGAAGACCTTAGATATTTCAGTTAGTGATACAGGTATAGGGATTCCAAAAGAAAAGCATGAGATGATTTTTGAAAGATTCGGACAAGTCGATAGTAATCTTTCAAGGCAGGCAGAGGGCAGTGGTATAGGATTAGCCATTGTAAAGCTACTGACTGAAATATTAGAAGGAAAAATAAAGGTAGATAGTGAAGTTGATATAGGAAGCACATTTACAGTAACCCTACCTATTAAAGAAGAGATAACTGAAAAGGAAATAGAAATTTTCCTAGATGCTGATAGTAGATTGATAAATGCTATTAACGTTGAGTTTTCTGATATATATTTTTAAATAAAATATTAATGAAACTACGTATATAGGTTATAGCTAATTTTGATATTTTAAATTAGAAAGGAATAAGATTATAAATGATTCAATATTCAGTCATAAGTAAATATAGAAATAAGCTTATGGGTATAGCAATTCTATGGGTTATGCTTTTTCATGCGAAAATATCTTATTCTAGTAATGTAATTTCATTTATAAAAAAAGTTGGGTACGGTGGGGTAGATATATTTATATTCTTATCTGGATTTGGAGTATATTTGTCACTAGAAAAAAATAGGGAAAACGTACTTAATTTTTATGAAAGAAGAATAAAAAGAATATTGCCATATTATCTACCATTTATCTCCATATGGATAATTTATAAAAAATTCTTTAATGGTGGAATAAGTATTAGAGAAGCTTTAGGTAATATATTTATGTTCGGTTACTGGAGTAATTTACAAAATCAATTTAATTGGTATGTACAAGATATTTTTCTATTCTATTTAATATCTCCTATTCTATATTTAATAATTAGTAAAAGTAAAAATCCATATAAAAGTATGTTTAAAATGATTGTTGTATTTTTTATTAGTTGCATTTGTTTTTTTGGTAAATTTAATTTGATAGCTATATCCAGATTGCCGATATTTGTAATAGGTATGTATTTTGCACATAATTATACAAAGGAAAAACAAATAAGTTTAAATAAATTGGTAGCTTTGCTAATTCTAAATTTAATTGGTTTAATAAGTTTATATTACTTTATAACTTATAAAGCAGATTATCTATGGAAATATGGATTGTGGTGGTATCCTTTTGTTTTTATCACTCCAATGTTAATTTTTATATTATCTTTTATATTCGGTATGTTAGAAAAATTAAAGATGAAACTTATTCTTAAATGTTTTGAGGTAATCGGAGTATGCTCTTTTGAGTTATACATGATACATATTTTTTTCTATGAAATATTTGATAACTATAACGCAGTACACAATTTTGGATTTATATTATTAATTATTGTTATTTTTATAGCTAGCACATTATATCATTATTTTATTTCCTTGATATTAAAATTAATAAAAAAGAATTATAGAAAATTTGGTTAATAGAGTAATTCTCTCGGTAATAAAAAATAAGAGTTATACTAACTAAAAATTAAAAAGCTTATTGATATTAGTATCAATAAGCTTTTTATAACTTACTTTAAGTTTTTTATATATTTTTATCTCCAATAGGTACTTACCTATAATTAATCTCCTCAGTAAATCTTTTTTCTTAAATAATATAGATATTATATTGGCTTTAATGTTAGTAGTTAGTTTACTTTTAAATGTAACAGTGCTATTGGAAAAATCATATATTATAGGATAGATAAAAGAAATTTATTGAAATATGAATTATACCAAATAAGAAAGGGTTATCATGAAAAAGTCTATATATTTAACAAAAGCATCTATGCCTCCTTTTGAGGAATATATAAAAATGATAAAACCACTATGGAATAGTCATAGATTAACGAATATGGGACAGTATCACAATGAATTAGAAAATAAATTAAAGGCGTATTTAAATGTACCAGAAATTTCTCTTATAACAAATGGACACATGGCTTTAGAATTGGTAATTCAGGCAATGGGATTAAAAGGTGAAGTGATTACTACTCCATTTACTTTTATATCTACCACACATGCAATAGTAAGAAATGAATTGAAGCCTGTATTTTGTGATATTAATTCACTTGATTATACTATTGATATAACAAAGATAGAGTCCTTGATTACAGAAAAGACTAGTGCAATTATCCCAGTTCACGTATATGGGAATGTATGTAATGTTGAAGAAATCGACAAGATTGCTAAGAAACACAATTTAAAAGTAATTTATGATGCAGCTCATGCTTTTGGGGTAAAGTTTAAGGGGAAAAGTGTAGTATCATATGGTGATGCTTCAATATTAAGTTTTCATGCTACAAAAGTATTTAATACAATAGAAGGAGGCGCTGTTATACATAATAGTGCTTCTCTTAAACAAAAGTTATATAGTTTGAAAAATTTTGGTATACAAGGTGAAGAAGATATTAATTGCATTGGTGCAAATGCAAAAATGGACGAATTTAGAGCAGTAATGGGATTGTGTAACTTGAAATATATTGAGCAGGAAATAGAAAAAAGGAGAAAGGTAGTCCTACGTTATATAGAAAACTTGAAGGATGTAGAAGGGATTAGTTTAGTAGCAAATCAAAAAAATGTTGATTCAAATTATGCATATTTTCCAGTTGTATTAAATGAGGATAAAGGATTTAATCGAGATGAAATTTATGAAGCGTTAAAGAAAGAAAACATTCATGTTCGAAAATATTTTTATCCATTAACAAATGAATTTGATTGCTATAGAGGAATGTATGATTCTAATAAAACTCCTATAGCAAAGTATATTTCAAGAAGAATTCTTACACTTCCTTTATATTCTGATTTAGAAATAGAAGTTGTAGATAGCATTTGTAATATTATAAAAAGTTATAAATAGAAGTTTATAATAGAAATAAAAGTCGTGCAAAAGAAAAGTAATTTGCACGATTTTTTATCAGAATTCAACTATTGTGAACATAAAGTTTAGTTACATAAGTTTTATGTAATTTTCATCCAATAAAGCAAATAACTGTATCTCGAAATTTTTAGTTTTTTTATGTAACGTAAAATTACATAAATGCATACTATAAATTAGATAGACAAGAAGTTTATCTAATAAAATTATAGGGAGAGATGGGATATGGCAGTAGATATTAATAAAATTAGAGATGAAGTAACTAGTTCTATATTAGGTTATATGGGAACAAGTATAGATCCTAGAGCATTTGCACTAGCATTTTCAGCAGCATTTGCATTAGCATTTGCAAAGGCTGAAGCAGAAGCTAGAGCAGAAGCTAGAGCAGAAGCAGATGCTGAAGCTGAAGTTGAAACTAAAACTGTAGATGTAGAAAAAGAATACCACAAACAAAAACAATACAATGAACAAATTAATCATAACTATATCACTCAAAGACAATATCAAGGACAAAAAGCAGAAAATGATGCTGATAATGATGCAGACTCATATTCTGATGCAGACGCAGATGCAAGAGCAAAAGCAAAAGCAAAAGCAAAAGCTGAAGCAGAAAAACGTGTTGATGTAGATATAGATATAGATAAGAAAAAAGACGGACCTAAGTGGTAAGATATAAATTATTCTAAAGTAGACATAGTGGAGATTTTCTCCACTATGTTTTTAACAAATAAAAGAATTTAATCTAAATATGTTTATAACATATTTAGGATCTTAAGTTTAAGTCAAATAGTTTTAAGAACTTAGCTTAGGAGGTGAAATATGAGCAGAGATAATAAACCAAGTAATGAAGAAGTGGAAGTTGAAGTTCTAAGTGAGAAAGAAGCAAGTTTAAGTAATCAAGAAAGTCATCAAAAGAATGTACAAGATCTAGATCAAGAACAAAGCGTAGTTGCAAATCCATTACAACTTAATTCTCAGAATGTAAATCTTGTCCTCAGTGATGAAAAGAAAGATTATTCAGGAAAGATTACTGGAATGACCTATTTAGATAAGTATAATAGTATAGTCCCAGATGTAACTATTTTATTATACTTTGGAAATGATAGTGAATATCCAGTATATAAAACTAAATCTGATAAAAGTGGAAAGTATTTTATTGATAATATTCCACCAGGATACTACACCATAGAAGCATATATCGGAAAGGAATTTGTATATTCTTCTCACTATATTAAAGTTTTACCATGCGAAAAAGTTGAGCATTTAATTTTCTTGAAATATATTAACAAAAGAAAAAATTATTAGATAAAAAAGAAATCCACTGCGACAATAATTGTAGTGGATTTCTATTATTTAACGAAAGTGTTTATGAGAGATTATGGTATAATTATTTTTATATAGGGGCATATAGGAGTTTATCATGGAAAATGTAATGAAGGAATTAGGGGCAAAAAAAGTTATAGATCGGCAAGATATACTTAAGTTAAGAGAATATATAGAAAAAAAGTATGTAGACTATACAAAAAAAGAAAAGTTGGCTGTTTTAAATAGAGCAGTTCACCAAGTTCTAGATAAAAGCATAGAAGGACTTGAAACTGAATATAAGCACGAAATAAAAATACAAGTGTTAAGGAATACTATATCTGGGGAAACAGATACTACATCTTTAGCAGATATATTTAAAACTTACATATCACTTGAAGGAAAGTCAGAAAATTATGCAAATACACTTGTGAAATGGACAAGCTTACATATAAAAAATGATGATTCTAAAGCAGAGTTAGAGTTATTCCATAAGAACAATAATACTCGTGAAATTACTTTGGAAGAGGTAGTAAGTGATAATTTATTAAAGAATGAGGCATTAAGTGAAGTAACTTATAATAGTGCACAAAATATAAAAATAGCTAATAAAACTATTGTTAAAATACTTAATCAAAAAAAGATATTTCTTTCATTTTTAACTATTACAATAATTACGGTAGGTATCATAAGTATATATAATATTAATAATAGAAGAATAAAAGCCCATTTAGAAAATTCAAGTATAGAAAACAGCATTAGAAATGAAGATGTAAACTCGGAAATAAAATCAGATTTATGGAAAGAATCTAATCTACCAGAAGATTTTAAATATAAGAATATTAATAAAGATAAGTTAAAGGAAATATTAAATGGAAAAAATTCTTTATTAGCTGAAGAACCTTATTTTACAACAATAATAACTGTATCTAAGGAATATAACTTGAATCCATTAATATTATTTGCCGTATCAGGTCAAGAGCAAGGTTTTGTACCTAAGGATGAAGCTGATGCCAATAAAATAGCGAACAATCCTTTTAATGTGTATACAAGCTGGAAAAATTATAACACAGATATTAGAGATGCTAGCAAGATAGCATGTGTGACAATAATAAATTTATGCAAAGATAGGCCTAAAAATGAGGATGCATTCAAATGGATAAATACAAAGTATTCAGAAGATAAAAATTGGTTTATAGGAGTAAATCAAATATATATAGACTTAAAGAAAGAGTTAAATGTTAAATAGTTATAAAAGAATAAAATAGTATGTCAAAGCCATTACATTATTGTGATGGTTTTTTTATATTATCATCTTGATGTTTTTTCTTTCAAAAATATGAAATTTTTTAACTGAATTATATATACGAAAGTCATCTCATAAATATAGAGTATAGTTTTTGAAATGAGGTTTTATATATGCATTACTTATTAAAAATATTACATTAACAATTAAAAATTATAAGATTCGTATTAATGATTCGGGGAGGACGGCATATTGGAGAAGGAAAAAAATAAACGTACAAAAACAATAAAGGGTATCATAATTTCTATAGGTATTTTGGTTATTATATACTTAGGAATGACTATTTATTTTACAAATCATTTGTATTTTGGATCAGAGGTTAATAGTATTAGTGTTTCTGGCAAAACAGTAGTAGAAGCTGAAAAGCAGTTACCTTCTGAACTTGAAGCATATAAGTTAGTGATAGAGGAGAGAGATGGTAAGAAAGAAGAGATTAGTGGATCAGATATTAAGTTAAAGTATGAGTCTAATGGTGCAATTCAAAAACTAAAAGAAAGACAGAATCCTTTTGGATGGATTTCAGCATTTTTTAATTCTAGTAATAGTAAAATAAATGAAGGTATATCTTATGATAAGGAATTATTAAAAAAGCAGTTGGAAGGATTAGAATGTTTAACAAGTAAAAGCATAGTTGAGCCTAAAGAGCCAAGTTTCAAATATGAGAATAATAAATATACAATTATAGATGAAGTTAAAGGTAATAAGTTAAATAAGAGTATTCTAGAAGAAAAGTTAGCAGAGGCTATAAACAATATGGATAAGACAATTAGTTTAGAATCAGCAAATTGCTACGAAAAACCTCAATATACTGCAGCTTCACAAAAGGTAATAGATACTCAAAACTTGCTTAATAAATATGTATCATCCAAAGTTACTTATAACTTAGGATCAAAGAAACAAATTGTAGATGGAACAATTATAAATAAATGGCTTCAAGTTAATGAAAACTTTGAAGTTGTGTTTGATGAAGCAAATATAAAAAAATATCTAGATACACTTTTTGATGGTTTGAATACAGTTGGAAAAGAAAGAGATTTTCATACAACAATGGGAACTACTATAAAAATCAGTGGTGGCGATTATGGTTGGTTAGTGGATAAATCAAAAGAAGTTGAGAATTTGATAGCATCTGTTAAGGAAGGACAAACAGTAGATAGGGAGCCAAAATATTCACAAACAGCGGTATCGCATGACGGAAATGATATAGGGAATACCTATGTAGAAATAAATATGACAAGGCAACATTTATGGTTTTATAAAGATGGAAAATTAATTGTTGAAGGAGATGTTGTTACAGGTAATGTAAGTCAAAATCATTCAACTCGAGTGGGCGTCTATAGGATAAAATATAAGCAGACAAACACTATGCTAAAAGGGGAAGATTATAATGTACCTGTTAGCTTTTGGATGCCCTTTGACGGAGGAATTGGAATTCATGATGCAAGATGGAGAAGTGCGTTTGGTGGGAATATTTATAGGACAAATGGATCCCATGGTTGCGTTAATGCTCCATACTATGTTGCAAATGGAGTATTTAATAGTATTCAAGTAGGAAACCCTGTGGTTTGTTATTATGAATAATGTAGAATTTTTATAGATTTTAAAAAAACTTCTTTTAGTATATTGAGTAACTAGAAGAAGTTTTTTAGTTTTTTATAGGATATTTAATTTATTGATTCATAAATAAGTTATTTGGTGAACTTTAAAAAATACATTTTAAAGTGTAATTAATACCTTAAAAGTATACATGAAGCAACAACACCTGCTCCTACTGTCCAAAGAATGACGTGATCACCACGTTTAATTTTATTTTTTTCAATGGAATCAGTAAGTGCAATAAATGGACTAGTAACTCCTGTATATCCAAATTTGTTTCCGACAAAAGGAAACTTATGGTCAGGTTCCTTCAAGGCTTCTTGGATTAATTCAATATTTTTCTTAGCAAACTGAGATAAACAATAAAGCTTAATATCATCTTTTGATAGGTTATTTCTATCAAGAATTTCATTAATTGAATCAACTGAACTAGCAAAAGCCTCATCAGTATCAAAATCAATCCATTCAATTATTCTATTATTCTTTTCGGTATGTTTATCTAGTGGTAGAACTTTAGAAAAACCTGAGGGTGGAAAATTTATATATCCACTTAATGAGCTATCCACATAAGAGGAGCTATCTATAAAGTCTGATGGATGACAATCTACATTTTCTAGTAAAATAGCGCAAGCTGATTCCCCAAAATTAGAATAAGTAATGGCTTCAGTTCTTCTAGAATATCTAACCAACTGGTCAGAACCAATAACTAATGCGTATTTTATTCTATCATTAGTTTTCATAATTCTACTGACTTGATCAACAGCTATTATCATTCCTGCGCAATTTCCATTCATATCGTATGCAATTGCTTGCTTTCCTAGACCTAATGCTTCATGAATTTTCACAGCATTCGTAGGTGATAAGAATTCTGGAGTTGTAGAGACAAATACTACTAAGTTTATGTCATTTGCATCAATATTTGCATTTTGTATTACCTTTTTTGAAGCTTTGATGGCCATAGTTAAAGAATTTTCATGAAAGTCCTCTGAAATATATCTTGAATCTCTTCCTGTAACTTCAAGTAGCCCTGATATATCTGTTCCTTGCTTTGAAAAATGCTTCATAAAGTATTCGTTTGAATATTTTGTTTCAGGATGGTAATATTCTATTCTGTTTATTTTTACGTTCATTTCTATCACTCCTACATTAAATATTTCTAAAAATAATAATTATATATCTATATCGTTGGTAATTTTAATTACTTTAGGTATTTAATGTAAAATTATGAGTTTTGTGGAATGGCAGAGATGTTAAAATCAATGAAATATTTAGTTAAATGTTATAAAGTATCAAAAAATAGAATAACATGGTAAATTTTATGGAAAAGCATACGAAAATTAACTATAATTAATAAATATGCGGAAATATTAATTATAGCTAAGATGGAGGAAGATTAATGGATTATAAAAAAAATGTAGATCTAAAAAATAAAATCATGTTAGTAGGATTTTTGCTATCAGTATTATTAAGAGTGGTTTTTGATATTTTCTTAAAGACAGATACAAAGTCAATATTAATTCTTATTGGGATATCTGTCCCTTTAATGCTGATTGCATTAATATTAATAAAAGCAAAATATGTTATTCCGACAATGTTTTATACAATATGTATGTATACAGTAGTTATATGTATAATGTTTTTAACAGATCCAAGCTGGGCAAATTTTATTTTAATTTACTATGGAGTAATATTAGTTAGTGTATATCAAGATTTACGAGCTACAATATTAGAAGCCATAACAAGTATAGCACTTATAGTTTATTTCTTTTTAACATATAAAACTACTTTGTTTATTTCAGTAGGATATGAAGAATTAGTATTTTATGTGTTATATGTTGTTGCAGGTTCAGCTATATTATCAATTAATGCAGTTATGACAAAGATTGTTTATAAGAATTTAGATGAAGAACACAAGTTAACAAACGATGCAAAAGCAAAGGCGGAAATGTTATTAAATAAAATTTATGACACTATTAAGACATTAACAGAAGCAAATGAAAAGATTAAAAGTGGAATTACTGTCACTGGGCAAATAGCAGAAGAAATAACAACAGCTACAAGCGAGGTTGCAGATAGAGCATCAAGACAAGTAAATATAATGGATGATATGAAAACTTCAAGTACAGTAGGTGTAGAAAAAGTAGGAGAAGTCTCAAATGCAATTAAAACTATGGAAACTCTATCAGTATCAACTGAGAATGTAGTTTCAGAAGGTACAAGCAAGGTAGATATACTTTCTTCAGAAATGAATAAGGTTAATTCAAATATTTTAAATGTAGTAGATATGATAAATGAATTAAGTGAGGAGACTACAAAAATTGTTCAAATTATAAACAGCATTACAGAAATATCAGAACAGACAAATCTTTTAGCACTTAATGCATCAATAGAAGCAGCAAGAGCAGGGGAGCATGGTAAAGGGTTTGCAGTAGTTGCAGAGGAAGTAAGAAAGCTTGCAGAGGATTCCAAGTTTTCTACAGATAAGGTTGAGGTAATATTGAGTAATATATCGAATAAAACTAAAGTAGTTGCAGAAGAAATACTTAAGGAAAAAGAATCTATTGAAATATGTAATAAACACACAGGTGATGTTAAGATATTATTCCAAGATGTAAATATTAATACAACTAATGTGCTTAATCATTCAAAAGATGTCAGTGCTCAGTCAGCTGTAGTTGAAAATACTATGAAAAATACATTAAGTTCAGTAAATAATATCAGTGAAGATGTAGAAACTACAGCAGCTGCAATGGAGGAAATATTTGCAGCAATAGATGATCTTAATGCTGGAATAATAGAAATAACTAATAGCTATAATGATTTAGATGAGATTTGTAATGAATTAAATTTAATAAAACTATAAAGTTAAACTCACCATGAAAATGGTGATTTTTCATTTTAATACATAGGCGCAGTTGAAAAGTAAACATTGGAATTTTGCAGTATACATATTGAAAAATCTCTATCCTTGATATAGCATAAATATATAATATCATCAAGGAGTATGATTATGGATTATAGAGTTGAAAAAGATATGCTTGGAGAGAAGAGCATAAATGATGAGAAATATTATGGTATTAACACAATAAGAGCTATGGAGAATTTCAATATTGGAGATAGATATGTAAATATAGATTTTGTAAAGGAAATAGCACTTATAAAAAAAGCAGCAGCAATGGTTAATATTAAGCTTAAAAAGTTAGATGAGGAAAAAGGAAAAGCAATAATTAAGGCTGCAGAGGAAATAGTAAGTGGATTATTTGATGATAATTTTCACATAAACGCGTTTCAGGGAGGGGCTGGAACATCTACTAATATGAGTGTAAATGAGGTTGTAGCAAATAGGGCATTAGAGATATTAGGAAGAAAAAAAGGAGAGTATGATATAATTCATCCTAATAACCATGTTAACATGTCACAATCTACAAATGATGTATGTCCAACAGCTCTTAGAGTTGCAGCCATAAGAAAGATAAGAAAACTTGCAGATGCTTTAGCTAGCCTTCAAGAGGCATTTCAGATTAAGGAAGACGAGTTTGCAAATGTATTAAAATTAGGAAGGACAGAACTAATGGATGCTCTTCCTATGATGGCAGGTCAAGGTTTTGGTGCTTATGCTAAAGCAATAGAGAGAGATAGATGGAGAATATATAAGGTTGAAGAGAGATTAAGAGTAATTAATATTGGTGGAACAGCTATAGGAACAGGGTTAAATGCAACTAATAAGTATATATTTATGATAACTGATTTACTTCAAGACCTTACAGGAATAGGATTAGCGCGCTCAGATTTTCCAATGGATATAACACAAAATGCAGATGTTTTTGTTGAAGTTTCAGGACTTTTAAAATCCTGTGCTGTTAATTTAATGAAAATATCTAATGATTTAAGACTATTAGGATCAGGACCAAGAGGTGGTTTTGGTGAAATTGCACTTCCAATGGAGCAAGCGGGATCATCCATTATGCCAGGAAAAGTTAATCCTGTAATACCAGAAATGGTTGCCCAAGTAGCTATGAGAATAATATCCAATGATAGTGGAATAACTTTTGCTGCAGCTAGTGGACAGCTTGAGTTAAATGCATTTATTCCAATTATTACAGAAAATCTTTTAGAATCATTAGAATTATTAGAAAGAACAATAATAATTTTTAGAGAAAAATGCATTGAAGGAATAGAAGTTAATAAGGACAAGTGCGCAGAAAATTTAGAGAAATCTACAGCTATGACTGCCGCTTTAATTCATCATATTGGTTATGATAAAGCAAGTGAAGTTGCAAAGAAATCTTTAACTTCAGGAAAAACATTAAGAGAAATTTTAACTAGCGAAAATATATTATCAGAAGAAGAAATAAATAAGATACTTAACCCATTAGAGTTAACAAAGCCAGGAATACCTGGAAAGTAAGGAGAGTAATAATATGAGTTTAAATTCAACACCTAGATCAGAAAGAGTACATATAGCCCTTTTTGGTAAAAGAAATGCGGGTAAATCAAGCATAATAAATGCAATAACAGAACAAGAAATTTCTATTGTTTCAGAATTTAAGGGAACCACAACAGACCCAGTATATAAATCCATCGAAATACTTCCCATAGGGCCTTGCGTAATTATCGATACAGCAGGGTTAGACGATGAAGGGGAACTAGGAGAATTAAGAAAAAAGAAGACATTAGAGGTTTTAGATAAAACTGATGTAGCACTAGTTGTAGTTGACGGCTTAGTTGGAGTCACAGAGTATGATATAAAAATAGTAAAAGAAATAAAAGAAAAGAATATACCAATATTAGGGGTACTTAATAAAATAGATTCAAATGATTCATACGTAGATATGGCTCAAGATATGGCAAGAAAGCTTTCTATACAAGTTGTCCCAGCCTCAGCAGTGGCTAAAAAAGGAATAAAAGAAATAAAAAATAAAATAATTTCTCTCTTACCACAAGAGGAAGATAAATTTAAAATAGTTGGTGATTTAATTAATCCAGGTGATTTAGTTGTTTTAGTTACACCTATAGATAAAGCCGCACCAAAAGGAAGATTAATTTTACCACAACAGCAAACCATAAGGGATATTTTAGAAAGTGATGCAATAGCAATAGTTACTAAAGAATATGAGTTAAAGCAGACTCTAGAAAGCTTAGGAAGAAAACCTAAATTAGTTATAACAGATTCTCAAGTATTTCTAAAAGTTTCTGCAGATACACCAAAGGATATAATGTTAACCTCATTTTCTATATTATTTGCAAGATATAAAGGTGATCTTGTTGAGATGGTTAAGGGAATTAAAGCCATAAAGAATCTTAAAGATGGAGATAAGGTGTTAGTTTCTGAAGGATGTACTCATCATAAACAAGCTGATGATATAGGAAGAGTAAAGATACCTAGATGGTTAAGACAAATAACTGGTAAGGAATTAACTTTTGAATATTCTTCTGGAATGGTATTTACTGACGATGTTAAACAGTATTCATTAATTGTACATTGCGGTGGATGTATGCTTAATAGGACTGCAATGTGCTCAAGAATTAATGATGCAAAAGAGTATGATGTTCCAATAGTTAATTACGGAATGTTAATTGCATATGTACAAGGTATATTAGAAAGAGCATTAGAACCATTCCCAATGGCTAAACTTGAATATGAAGAATTAGAGTAGTATATAAAAAAGGTGCTGTTGCAATTCGCAACGCACCTTTCTATTTATTTTATTTTTTTAAGTACAGTTTCTAAACTTAATATCATAGAATCAATATCTTCTTTATTAATAACTAGTGGCGGTTGAAATGCTATAACATCTCTGTTTAATCCGTTTTTACCGATTAAGAATCCAAGATCCTTCATTTCCTCTAGTATGATATCTGTAATTTCAGCTGAATTAAGAGCTTCATTACTTGATTGAATTTGTAGACCTAACATAAGTCCTATACCTCTAACCTCTTGTATAAGTGGAGAAGAGAGATTTTCAAGTTTATGTCTTAAATAGTCACCCAATTCCTTTGCTCTTTGAACTAATGAGTTTTTTTCAATATAATTAAGAACACTTAAAGCAGTATAGGCTGTTACAGGGGTTCCTCCTAGTGTAGAAGCAGAAGGTTTATTAAAGGAATTAGCTATCTCATCAGTGGTTGAGAATGTTGAAATAGGAACTCCGTTTCCCAAAGCCTTTGCAGTAACTATGATGTCAGGAATAACATCATAGTGCTCAATACAGAACATCTTACCAGTACGTCCATATCCAGTTTGAACTTCATCAACTATTAAGAGTACATTATATTTCTCTAATAATTTTTTTACTTCTTTTATATAATTTAGAGGATATAATATTATTCCACCATTTCCTTGTAGTGGCTCTAATATCATTGCAGCAATTTTGTCTCCATGGTTCTTCAAAACTTCTTCTAGTTCTGCTAAAGACTTCTTCATAGCAATTTCATAACTAGTAGTACTAGAATATGGTCTTTCAATAAAAAAGATATTCTCTTTAATTAAGTTATCATCTAGTCTCCACATTGGTATTCCAGTTACACTTAGTGTTAAGTGAGTTCTTCCATGAAGACCACCAGTTAATGCTATAAAGCCTGTTTTTTTAGTATGAAGTCTTGCTAGTGCCATCGCACCTTCATTAGCTTCAGAACCTGTAGCACAGAAGAAGGTTCTCTTTATATCTCCAGGAAGTATATTTGAAAGCTTCTCTGCAAGATCCACCATTGGTTGAGTTAAGTATAATGTGCAAGTATGTTGTAATGCACTTAATTGTTCAATAGTATCCTTAAGTATCTCTGGGTTTGAGTGTCCACAATTCATTACGGATACACCTGAAAAGAAATCTATATATTTTTTATTATTTTCATCAAATAGATATTGCATTGAGCCTTTTACTATTTGAGGCGGATTTTTATAGAAGTTTGCAGTTGCTGGAAACATGTAATCTTTTCTTTTTTTCAGTATATTATCAGGTCCAATATAATTCATAATTTTACTCCTTATATAATTGTTTTAAATGATAAGGCTCCTAAAGTAAAGCCTGCTCTAACTGGCTTTAAATCTAAAAATAATTCATCACATTTTGATTTATTTTCTATTGCTTGTTTATAAATTTTAATTATATTTTCTAATTCACTAATAGAATAGGTTTGTCCTTCAATTCTTAAGCTTAGTGTATTATCAAAATTTAAGTCCTTTAAGATTGGCAATAAGCAAAGTTCTTTTGAAGTAAATAAATGATTCTTTCCATTCTGATCTATATATACAGGATTTTCGCCTTTATCCGTCATCAATACTAAGATATTATTATCAACATATTTATTATCAGCTTTATCAGTTGGCTCTAATGCATCTATATTCTCATAAACATTATGATCTAAATACATAACTCGCATAGGTCCGTGTACAATTAATTCTAAGGACTCATTAGAGGAACTTATAAGTCTTCCAATTTCGTTATTCTTAGTTTCAAAAGATAATGTGAATTCCTTAACTCCTAAATTTTTATAGAATTCAATAGCCTTATTATTATAAATATTTAAATTATAGTTTGTAATTAATGGGTATTTATTTGCATATTTTCTTATGGCGCCTAAATTAGATACTAGAAGTCCATCAAATAGATGACCATGATTTGATAAATATTGATCAATAATTTCAAATTGAAGCTCATTCATCATTTGAGGTAAATCAAGATATATCTTTGTATTATTTTTCTTGTTTACTAAATCATTTAACTGCTCAAGAGTGATAAATTCATCTGGACATAAAACTTCACAAGGAAGATATATTCTATCCACACCTTGTTCCAAACACAACTTAGCTTGTTCATAATTATTTACTTTTACTGATAGATTATGTTTAGAAGGAGTATTTGAAGTGTAGCTGCTCAATTCTGATAAAACCTCATTAATAGCCTTGTCAGTTATTTTTGGCTCTTCAGTTGGAGAAGAGAATACTTTACCTGTAGAATAGAACTTACCAGTACCTTCATAGCGAGTATTTATAAAATCTAATCCAGGTCTACCAAAAGCATATGCAGTAGTAAAATCTCTTTTTCTTCCTTCAAATAATTCTTTTGCATGCTTCTTTCTATTAAAGCCTAAAGGATCTTCTATGTATCTATCAATAGCTTCTCCATAAATATTTATTAAATTAACGATAAAGTCAGCATCCCTCATTCTTCCTTCTATTTTAAAAGAGGTTACACAAGCTTCAATAAGTTCAGGTATATGTTCATACATATACATATCCTTAGCAGCTAAAGGATATTCTGTAGGGTAGACGTTGCCATCTTTTTTTACTTTGTAAGTCCATCTACATGGCTTAAAGCATCTACCACGATTTGAACTATTTCCTAAAACTACTGAACTATAATAGCAATTAGCGCCGTTAACTGTACACATATCACCATGCATAAAGTATTCTGTCTCTATACCAGTCTGGTTTTGTAAGTGTTTAGCTGTTTTGAGATCCATTTCTCTGGATAAAACAACTCTGGACACACCTAAATCTTTTAAGGTTTCAACCATTTCTATATTATGTACATTCATCATAACTGAAGAATGTATTTCAAAGTTTTTTAAATTATGTTCTTTACAAATTTGTATTATTCCAAGGTCTTGAACGATAATTCCGTCAACAGCAATATCATTTAAATACTTAAGGTATTCTATTGCTTCATCAATTTCAGAATCATTAAGCATATTATTTACAGTAACATAAAGCTTTTTCTGAACCTCATGAGCTAGGGATAAAGCTTCTTTAACCTCTTCATCAGAAAAGTTATAACCCTTACGCATCATTCTCATATTTAGTGATTTACCACCAATGTAAATTGCATCACAATTTGAATTTACAACGCTTCTGAATATTTCCATATTACCAGCAGGTGCCAATAATTCTATTTTCTTTCCGTTAAAAAATCTTGCCATAAATCCTCCTAATGTATTACTTTTGTATTAATTATATCTCTTTTCCTTTTTCTCTAAGAAAGTCTAGAAATTCAGATTTACTACCATTAATTATTAATTCTTCAGGCATATCTATTTTTTTTAGAATCTCTATTGCAGCATCAAAATTTCCTATATGAAAACATGAGTGGGCATCACTATTTAAAATTATTCTAACCCCATGTTCTTTACATAAACGAGCAATTTTTGTGCATGTTTTGTCACTCCCAATTCTTGACCTAATAAAGGAGCTATTATTTATCTCAATTAGTATGTTTTTTTCTTTTGCCTTTTTTACTAAAGCTTCCTCATGAATTGGAAATTTCGGATTTCCTGGGTGACCAATTATATGTACATATGGATTATCCATTGCTTTTAGGAAAGCAGTTGTATTTAAATCAGCATCATCACTTGATTGCATAACAGGTTCATGTATGCTTGCAATAACTATGTCTAAGCTTTTTAGGACATCAGTAGGTAAATCAAGGTTTCCTTCATAATCTATAATATTTACCTCAGAACCATATAGCATTGTTACGCCGAAAAGTTCTCTTGGCATAATTTTTATGTTGCCGAAATACCATTCATGTGGAGCACCTGGCATTGTGGGACCATGGTCAGTAGTACCTAAAAGTTGAAGGCCTATTTCACTAGCGTATTTTGCGTTTTCTAACAAAGTAGTGTATGCATGGCCGCTAGCTACAGTATGGGTGTGCATGTCGAGAATATATTTCATATATTATTAACTCCTTTCAAAGCAATTAAATTTTACTAACCTTATTATATATTAAAAATTATACTTTTAGAGGTTAATTCATGATTTATACATATTTATAGTTGAAAGAAAGTGAAAATGAAAGATATAGAAAGTATATGAAATGTAATAAATGGACATAATCTCTTACCGGAATATTAGAGCGTAAATCATAAAATAAAGGTGTTTATTATCATGGGTCAAAGCTTATAGCTAAAAGTTCAACTGTTGACCAATAGAATTTTTTAAAGGCAATCATAAAAAAGCACAAACTTTAATATGCCTCGTAACGCACGATTTTAATGTTTGTAATTATGTAGTATATAATTAGACAATTAGAAATTATGAGGAATTATTCTGGGAAATCAAAACGTAATAAATAAACAACTATAAATTTAATAAATGGACAATGTTGATAATATAGCCATAATAAAAAAGGAAGGCATAGCTTATAATAAATGAATTATTATAAGACATGCCTTCTGTATTAGTTTATTAAGAACTTATATATCCTCCACCATCAACGTGCAATATCTGGCCAGTTACATAACTAGAATCATCAGATGCTAAGTAGACATAAGCTGGAGCTAATTCTGCTGGCTGACCAGCCCTTTTCATTTTAGGTTCTTGAAGTCCAAAGGTTGATACGTATTCTGCTGAATAACTTGATACTATAAGTGGAGTCCATATTGGACCTGGAGCAACTCCATTAACGCGAATCCCCTTTTTAACTAAATTAAGTGCAAGTGACCTAGTAAAAGATACAATAGCACCTTTAGTTGAAGAATAGTCTATAAGAAGTTCATGTCCTTTGTAAGCAGTTATGGAGGCAGTATTTATTATTGAACTTCCTTTTTTAAGATAGGGTAGAGCTGCTTTTGTAACGTGAAAAAGTGGGAAAATATTAGTTCTATAAGTGTTTTCTAATTGCTCTGTGGTGATATCCTCTAAGCTGTTTTGAGGAAATTGAACGCCTGCATTGTTTACCAGTATGTCTAAGTGACCAAAAGTCGAAACAGTGGTTTCAACAATCTCTTTACAGAAGTTTTCATCTCTTAAGTCTCCAGGGATTAATATACATTTTCTACCTTGCCCCTCAACGAGGGCTTTTGTAGCTTCAGCATCAACATGTTCATATAAGTATACAATTGCTATATCTGCCCCTTCTTTAGCAAAGGCTAAAGAAACAGCTCTTCCAATTCCACTGTCACCTCCAGTAATTAGCGCAACCCTATCTTTTAATTTACAACTACCTAAATAGTCAGGATTATCAAAAATTGGTTTAGGATACATAAGTGCTTCAATGCCAGGTTGCACTGGTTGATGTTGAGGTGGAAAAGTTTTAGGCTCATTTTTACATTCAACAGAATATCCGAAATATGGATAAGAATTAAACATTTATATCCTCCCTTAAATGTTTCAATATAAGTATATGTTTTTTATTAAGTTTGAGTGAACGTTTATGGTATACTGTATTATAATGCTTAATTGTATAAATCATTAAAAACAAAAATAGGATAGGTATTTAAAATGAAAGAGGATAATATTAGAGTAATTGATTTAGCTAATGAATTAGGAATATTTCTTAAAGTTGTCACTTCAGTGAAGGCTTTTGAAAATTATAATAGTTTTTTTAATATTTATGATCAATTTGATGAGCCTTGCAGAAGAATTGTTGTGTTAACTCCTTTTAATGAATTAGAGGAGGTAAATGACGAAAATCCTGATAAGGATATTTTAAAAGGTGAATTAATTGAAGGTAATGTATGGTTAGAAGAGTATCCTTTGTTAGTAAGTCCCAAAGATATATTGCTTGATAAAATAGAAATATCAAAGGAACTGGCAGAAAAAATAAGAAAAATGTTTTTTAAAAATCATTAAATAGAGTAAATATGTCATAAAAATTAAGATGAAACATTTTTATTGAAGTATAAATATAATATATAGAGAATCATGAAATATAGAGGAAAAATATGTACACAAAAGGAGACTTTCATATGCATAGTACATTTTCTGATGGAGATTATTCGCCAGCAGAACTTGTAGTTATGGCAAAAGAAAAGGGCTTAGATATAATTTCTATAACTGATCATAATACCATTGATGGAGTAGAGGAAGCAATAAATCGGGGTGAATTAGAAACTGTCAAAGTTATTCCAGGGATAGAGCTTTCTACAAGGTTCAGAGGGAAAAAGGTCCATGTCTTAGGATATTTTAATGAAAAAATCCTTAAAAATAGTAACTTTAGAAAAGCATTAGAGTATGTGAAAAAGAGTGATATCTTATCATTACAACAGTTGCTTGGGTTTGAAGTGAAATTGGATGAGGAAAGTGTCAAAAATAAAATTCATACAAATTCAGGTATTAAGTTATTGAAACATTTTGGGGGGGTAGTAGTACTTGCTCACCCAATAAAAATTAAAAATGAAATAATTAATGATATACTTAAATTAGATTTTCATGGCATTGAAGCAGTGTATTGGAAAAACTCCAAAACAGATAGTGAATATTTTATGAGCCTAGCAAGAAGAAAGGGATGTTTTTACACTGCAGGATCTGACTTCCATTCAGATAAGAGAGTAGACAAACGACACGGAAAGCTGGGAGAGGTATTTATTAATAAAGAAGAAATTGATAACTTTATAAATAAAATAAGCTGATTATTATAGCAAACTTTTAAAACGGAGGCCTATAAAGTGTACCCCATAAATGTTTTGGGTACACTTTACCATGGCCTCTGTTTCTTGCTTCCTAAGTATATTTTCACATATTTTTGCGACAATGTTACCATAGATTTTCCGAATTAATGTACTAATATTAGTATATACTATTTGATAAGAATAAGGAGGAGAAAATGGAATTTATAAGAAAGAATGTATTTAATATAATAATGATCTTAGCAATAATATTATCTATAGGTTTATGTGTTTATACTGTAGGGAATTATACTAAAAATACAGCCAATACAAATAATTATGCTCAAGGAAATTTTCAAGGAGGAAAAAATAATAAAATGCAAATGCCGCCAGATGGGGAAATGGGTAACGCACCTAATGCAAATATAAATCAAAATAATGGTGTTAATGCAAATAATCAAGCTCAAAGACCTCAGTTTCAAGGTGGTAATATGAATAGAGGAATGAGTTCTTCAGGAAGTAATAAGTACATATCACCAGTACTCATTGCCTATATAATAGTATTCTTCGGAGCATTTATAACTTTATTTTCTTTTAGAAAGAGAAGAAGAGTTGCTCTTTCAGATAAAAATAAAAAAATACTAATATATGGTCTATTAGCCCTAGGGTTACTCTTAAGAATTTCATTAGGATTATATTCCCAAGGATTTATTTCTGATATTAATTTATTTAAAAATTGGGCGACTACAGCAGCTAATAATCTTACTGGATTTTATTCAGGTTCTAGAACTAGTGATTATCCGCCATTTTATATTTATATATTATTCTTAACGGGAAAGTTTGCAAGTTTGTCTTCAATTAATCCTTACTTTACTTTTTTAATAAAGCTGCCATCGATACTTGCAGATATTGTAACAGCCTTTTTTATCTACAAAATAGGAAAGAAGTATATTAAAGAAGAATTAAGTATGCTGATTTCTATATTTTATATATTTAATCCAGCGATTTTTATTAACTCAACAATATGGGGGCAAGTTGATTCATTTTTTACAATGATAATAGTAATTGCAGTATATTTAATGACAGAAGGGAGAATTGCATTATCTTCAGTAGTATTTGCTATTGGAGTATTGATGAAGCCTCAAGGAATAATATATCTTCCAATATTATTTTTTGAATTGGTTAGACGAAAAGATATTAAAAGCTTTATTTTATCTGGAATATCAGCATTTATTACGGCTTTAATTATTATATTACCATTCTCTATTACCCAAGGATTTACGTGGATAATTAATCTATTCGCTAATACAATAGGTGAATACCCATATGCTTCAGTAAATGGATATAATTTTTTCGCTTTGTTAGGTCAAAACTATACAAAGGATTCACAGAGTTTTATCTTTTTTAGTTATCATACTTGGGGAACTATTTTTATTATATTAATAACATTATTTACTTGGTTTATTTATATTAAAGGCAATAGCAAAACCATTGCACCCATCGCAGCATTAATACAGATTGCAGGTGTATTTACTTTCTCAACAAGTATGCATGAAAGATACTTGTTCCCAGCAGCTGCACTAGCACTTCTAGCATATATTTATATTAAAGATAAAAGACTTCTTATATTAGCAGGAGTATATAGTTTGACAATTTATTTAAATACTCAAGATGTTCTATTTAGTACAGGAAATAGTATGGGTGGTACACCTTCAGGATTTCTATTATTTATTACATCACTAACAAATGTTATAGCATTTATTTATCTTGGAAAAATAGCATGGGATATTGCAATAAAAAAGAGAGTGTATGAGTTAGAAGAAAGTATCTAGTATGAAACTTCAATAAAAAGCTTTATATTACTTTAAGTAGTATAAGGCTTTTTTTATATAATTTATGAATGAATATGATTGTATTTGAATGAATGTGAATGAAAATATTGATAATTATATAAAAAGAACATAAAATATAGATATATATAATTTTATATTAATATAAAACAATCAAAAATGATCAAAGTGTTTTAGTAAATGTTTAATGGATAATAGAAAACTAGTATTTCAGATACCTTAACCAATTATTAATTTAGATTTATATTGATACAAATTCTGGCATGGATATTGCTGCTATAGATTACTTAGATTTAAAGATGTAAAAGGGGGATAATATAATGAAGAGAATAGATAAAATATACTATTATCTTGAGGAAAATACCAAAAAACTTACTAGAGAAGAGTTGATTAATGATATTGGGTTTACATCTGTAAAAATAGCAGAGGAACTGAACATGTTAAGAAATAATGTTAGTAAAGAGCTTAATGAACTTTTAAGAGTTCATAAAATCATTAAAATAAAGGAGAGGCCAGTAAGATTTTTACATAAGAAAACTTTGGAATCCATATTAGGTATTAAGATAGAAGACGATTTGATTGAGGTAAGAAGTGTTAATGATATCATTATGAAAAACGAAAAAAAAGAACCTTTTAAATTACTTATTGGATCAGAAAAAAGTTTGAAAAATCAGATTGAACAAGCAAAAGCTGCTATTCTATATCCACCAATAGGGCTAAATACATTAATAATAGGACAAACAGGAGTAGGAAAGACATTATTTGCAAAATTAATGCATAACTATGGAAAGTTTGTTGGAAGATTTCCTGAGAACTCACCATTCATTGTTTTTAATTGTGCTGATTATTATAATAATTCACAGCTATTACTAGCACATATTTTTGGGTATGTGAAAGGAGCATTTACTGGTGCAGATTCTGAAAAGCAGGGTTTGGTAGAAAAAGCTGATGGAGGAATTTTATTTTTGGATGAGATACATAGACTGCCTCCAGAAGGGCAAGAAATGATATTCTATTTTATGGATACTGGGCAATATAACAAAATGGGAGAATCAGAAAGAACTAGAAAATCTAATGTGTTTATAATATGTGCTACTACTGAGGATACTGATTCCTACATGTTAAAAACATTTATGAGAAGAATACCAATTACAATAAATATACCAAGTCTTCAGGATAGAACCAATGAAGAAAAGGTTGAAATAATAACACATTTATTTTTAAATGAAGCACATAGAGTAAATAAGTCAATAAAAGTTACAGCAGAAGTTGTTAAAGCGTTGATAGGAAGTGCAACTTATGGGAATATTGGACAATTAAAATCTAACATTCAACTTACTTGTGCAAAAGGATTCCTTGATTGTATAAGTAATAATAAGGAGGTTATAGAGTTAGAATTTAAAAATTTATCTCCCAATATTAAAGATGGTTTTTTTGAAATAGGAAGGGATCGAAGAGAGTTTCAAAAACTAGACTCTATAATTAATAAGCCTCTTGCAATAAATCCAGATGGATATAAAGTGCTAGTTGAAGGAGAGGATCCTTATGAACCACCTTTTAATTTATATAAGATAATTGAAGATAAACTCGGACTACTAAAAGAAGAGGGTATGGACGATGAGTATATTAATAAATTCATAACAACTGATGTTAATATTCATATTAAGAGCTTTTATAATAAATTTTCTAGAAATAATGAAAATAAAGAGCGTATCTTAAAAATTGTTGATAAGGAAACTTTAGAATTTGCTGAAGAAGTAAAAACATTAGCTGAAGTTGAACTAAATAGAAAATATAGTGATAGGTTTGTATATGCATTCAGTCTTCATATTAGTTCATTTTTTAAAAGAATTAAAGAGAAGAAATATGAAAAGAAACAAAGTTATTCAACTGTTAATAATAGTGATAAGGAATATAGCGTTGCAATAAAAATTAAAGACTTAATAAGTGAAAGATTTGGTGTTAAAGTACCAGAGGTAGAAGTTACTTATATATCCATACTTTTAAAGTCCATAGAAGAAGAGAGAGATGGTAATGTGGGAATTTTAGTTGCAGCACACGGAAATTCCACTGCAAGTAGTATGGTGAATGTTGTAAAAAGCTTATTGGGAAATAGTAATATAGGTGCAGTAGATATGCCACTTGATGTTAGTCCTAAGGATATATTAGAAATAGTTATAAATAAGGTTAAAGAGATGGACAGTGGTAGGGGAGTACTACTGCTTGTAGATATGGGGTCTTTAGTTAAGTTTGAAGCTACTATTATAGAGAGAACCGGAATAAAAGTCAGAAGTATAGATATGGTTTCTACACCACTTATATTAGAAGCAGTCAGGAAATCAAGTATTTTAGATATTGATTTAGAGGATATATATAATTCGCTAAAAGATTTTAGGGGATACACAAACTACCTCAATGAAAAAGAGTATGTAGAAAATAAAGTTATAATAACAGTTTGTTCTTCAGGAAAAGGAACAGCAGAAAAATTAAAAGAAATGGTTGATAGGATTATAGTAGATTTAACTGGAGAATATATAAAAATCATACCAGTAAGTGCAAGAGAACTAGATAAAAAAATTAGCGAACTGAAGAAGAATTACAGTATTTTAATGGTAATAGGAATAAAAAAACCAGCAGAAAAGATCCCATTTATATCCTTGGAGAAGTTAATGGATAGTAAAGGCGAAAAAATGCTTAAAGAACTTCTAGTTAATAATAATTTAGATGTAATAAATGAAGATTGTGGAATTGTAATTAAAGATTTATGTGAAAATAGTTTACAAGAATTTCTTACCTATCTAAATCCGCGAAAGGCAATTGGCGTATTAATGGAGTTTGTATCAACCATTGAGAAAGAATTGCATATTGAATTAAGTAATAAAGTTAAGATTGCAATTATCAATCATTCTGCGTATGCATTAGAGAGAATGCTTATAAATAATAGCTTAAGATACGAAAATGATAAAGAGATTTTTGACAAGAAAATTATTAGTTCAGTAAGCAATGCAGCAAAAGTTTTTAAAAGAACATTAAATATATCACTAACTGAAGATGAAAAATATTATATTTGTGAAATGATAAGCTCTAAAGTATCAAAAATATGTCTGTAACATTGTAGTTGTATCAAAACACTCTTATTTTGTATTAAAAATGAGTATCTTTAATGGATATTCAATAAATTAATTGTAATAACTCGAAAAAATCACCGATTTTTTTCATACAAACTTGTTGGCATGGAATTTGCTCATATATAGTTTGTGAAAATAAGGAGGTGATTTTTTGATTGGAATAATAGTTGGAACACATGGGGAATTTTCTAGGGAGATTATAAATTCCTCAGAAATGATATTTGGAAAACAAGATAATTTAGGTTATGTTACCTTCAATACTGGTGAAAGTGCCGATGATCTAGTTAGTAAGTATGAAAGAATTGCTGAAAATTTAGATTGTTCTGATGGAGTGCTTTTTGTAGTTGATTTGTTTGGGGGAAGTCCATATAATGCGGCGAGCAGGGTAGTAGTAAATAATAAAAATATGGATATAGTTACTGGAGTAAATCTGCCTATGTTATTAGAATTATTTGCTGCACGAAGTTATGCCAGTCTAAAAGAATTGGTAGAGATAGCTGAAACATCAGGAAATAGTGGGATAAAGTCATTTTGGTCAAATTATGTTGATCTTGAGGAGGAATTATAGTATGGAAATTAGTTTTGTGAGAATTGATGATAGGTTAATTCATGGACAAGTAGCTACAGTTTGGACAAAAGTTTGTAAATGTAACAGAATAATGGCCTGTAGTGATGAAGTTGCTCAGGATAATTTGAGAAAAACTTTATTACTACAAGTAGCTCCACCAGGAATAAAAGCTTACGTTTTGCCAATTGAAAAGGCCATAGCAGCTTATAAAAATCCAAAATATAACGATTTTAAAACTTTATTCTTATTTACGAATCCTAAAGACGTATTAAGAATGGTGGAAGGAGGTGTAGATATTAAGTCAGTAAATGTCGGAGGAATGTGCTATAGAGATGGGAAAACACAGATAAGTGGAGCTGTATCTGTGGATAAGAATGATATTGAAGCTCTAAAAAAGCTAAATGAAAAAGGCATAGAATTAGAAATTAGACAGCTGGCAAGAGATTCTAAAGTGGATTTAATGGCTAAGTTAAAAAGTATGAATCTTTTATAAGGTTTATTAAAAACAAAGTTAATATTTAGAAACTCTAGCAATGTAATTATTTTTATAATTAAAGGAGGAATTATTAATGAATGGTTTGCAAATTATTTTAGTAGTATTAGTTGCAGCTTTTTGTGGAATGGGAAGTGTTTTGGATGAGGGACAGACTCATAGACCATTAGTTGCATGTACACTTGTAGGATTAGTTTTAGGAGATATAAAAACAGGAATTATTTTAGGTGGTACATTAGAAATGATGGCATTAGGTTGGATGAATGTTGGTGCTGCGATGGCACCAGATGCGGCACTTGCAAGTGTTATTTCAACAATTCTTGTAATCGTTGGCAAACAATCAATAGGGGCAGGAATTGCTATCGCAATTCCAATAGCAGCAGCTGGACAAGTGTTAACTATATTTGTTAGAACAATAACAGTGTTTTTTCAACACTTAGCTGATAAATATGCTGAACAAGGAAATACAAGAGGCATAGAAATATGCCATATACTTGGGTTGTCATTGCAAGGATTGCGTGTAGCGATTCCAGCAGGAATAGTAGCAGCATTAGCAGGAACAGAAGCTGTTACAAATATGCTAGCAGCGATTCCAGAAGTAATTACAAGAGGTTTACAAGTATCAGGTGGATTTATAGTTGTTGTTGGTTATGCAATGGTAATAAATATGATGGGTTCAAAACATTTGATGCCATTCTTCTTTTTAGGATTTGCATTAGCAGCATTTACAAACTTCAATTTAATTGGATTTGGAGTGATAGGTGTAGTTGCAGCAATATTATACATTCAAGTAAGTCCTAAGTATAACAAAACTTCAAATGATGATATTGACGACTTAGAATTACAATAATAATTAATCAAGAGGGGTGTAAAAATGAGTGAAAAAAAATTAAATAATAGTGATATTAAAAAGATGTTCGTTCGTTCTTGGTTTCTTCTAGGATCATTTAACTTCGAAAGAATGCAATCAGTTGGATTTTGCGTTACTTTAATTCCAGCATTAAAAAAGTTATATAAGGGAGATGAATTAAAGGATGCTCTAAAGAGACATTTAGAGTTCTTTAACACTCAACCATTTATATCTGCTCCAATAATGGGAGTTACAGCAGCAATGGAGGAACAAAGAGCTAATGGTGCACCTATTGATGATGCATCAATAAGTGGAGTTAAGGTTGGACTTATGGGGCCATTAGCAGGGGTTGGAGATCCAATATTTTGGGGCACTTTAAGACCAGTATTAGCAGCACTAGGTGCATCTATTGCAGTGGGTGGAAGTATAGTTGGGCCATTAATATTCTTCCTCGGATTTAATATGATAAGACTAGCAACTAAATGGTATGGATTAAAATATGGTTATGAAAAAGGAACTCAATTGGTTTCGGATATGGCAGGTAATGCATTGCAAAAATTAACTGAAGGTGCTTCAATACTAGGACTTTTAGTTATGGGCGCATTAGTTTCAAAATGGACAAATGTTAATGTTCCATTTGTTGTTTCAAGATATACTGGAACGGATGGAAAAGAAGTAGTAACTACAGTACAAACAATTTTAGATCAATTAATGCCAGGACTAATACCACTAATATTAACATTTGTATGTATGAAGTTATTAAAGAATAAAGTAAATCCACTTGTAATAATACTAGGATTATTTGCAGTTGGTATAATTGGATATGCATTAGGAATTCTAAAATAATTATAGATTCATAAAAATAAAAAGAAATTGATACTTGAAAATTAATTCTATGTATCAATTTCTTTTCTATATTTATTGTTAAATTATAGCAATTTGATTTCTACCACGTTTTTTTGCAATATAAAGAGCAGTATCAGCCTTTTTTATAAAATCTTTAATAGTAATATTTTTATTTGGAACTATTGAAGTTACTCCAAGTGACAGCGTTACCTTATCAGATACTTTAGAATAAGCATGAGGAATATTTTTGAACTTAACTATTTCTTGAAGATTTTCGCATAACTCTCTAGCTTTATTTAATGAGCACTCAGGCAATACAATTATAAACTCGTCTCCACCATAACGTGCAGCAAAAAAGTTTTCATTTTCAAAAGTAGATAAGATTTTAGCTATCTTAACAATGCATTTATCTCCCTCTAAATGTCCATAATTATCATTATATTCTTTAAAATAATCCACATCAAATAGTACAAGTGAAATACGATTACCACTTTCTAAAGTCCTATTCCATATATCCTTTAAGTAACTATCTAATTTTCTCCTATTTGGAATTTTAGTCATGCTATCATTTTCTGATAAAAAGAGAAGTTTCTTATTTAATTCCCTAAGTTGTGCTTGTACGGCGTGAGTTTTTTCTATTTCCTTTTCTAGTTCAGATGATTTTATTGCATTGTTAATTGCAATAGAAGCATAAGAAGACAAAGATTTTATCATCTCAATATGATAAGCAGTAAAAGCATGCTTTTCTTTACTTTGAATAGACATAATGCCTATAACTTTAGTGTTTATTATTAGTGGGCAAAATATAAGTGAGTTCAATTCTTGATCTTTTTTGTTTATTTTAAAACGATAGGTTTCTTCATCCATATGATCTAGATATTCTGAACTCATATCATTCACAATGATAAATTCTGAATTAGTAATGCATCTACTTGTAAAACTTTCATACTCAGCAATTGATAGACTAGCTTTTTTTCTCTTTTTACCTTCATCAAAAACATCTAAGTAATTTACAGTGGAACTTTCTTCATCATATAAACCAACACCAAGATATGTGAAATCTATTAGGTTTTTTATACTTGAATGAAGTATATCTATTATTTTGTTTAAATTTAATGTTGAGGTGATTTTTTGTCCTAATTCACTTATTATTGAAATTTTCTCTATTATAGTCTGAAGTGAGTCAGACCTACTTTTTAAATTTTCATTATTTACTATCATTTCGTTCATTCGTTTTTTAATTTTTAAGTTATTAGCTAAGTGATTATGAAAAGCATACAAATTTTCTCTTTCATTCTCATAATGCATTTTTGAGTATTTATATGAATTCTCGTAGTCCCCTAATTCACCGTAAAACATGGAAAGTAAACTAGAAGTTTCAGAGATTTTTTCTGTCATATTGCTCTTTATAGCTAAAATACAAGCTTCTTTTAATTTACTTAATGCTTTATTCACATTACCACGTTCTTTAAGATACTCAAAGTAATTTATTAATATGTCAATCTTATAAAAAACAGGTGAGTGATTTTTATTAATATTTAATGCAATATCAAAATAATCTTCTGCCTTTATAAAATCAGATTTTTTCCAATAGGATAAAGCTAGTAGCTTATAGCAATCTGATTCTGGCATTTTATAATTATATTTATTAAAATATTTTAATGCAGTATATGAAAGTTCAGTAGATTTATCATAATCTTCTAACAAATAGTATAATTCACCTAAACTTAAAAGGGTTATTCCCTTAGAAAACGAATAATCAAATTCTTTATCAATTTCATATGCAGTTTTACAATAATTTAGGGCCTCATGATAATCATTAAGAAATTTATAAATTTCTGAAATGTTATTTAGTGTACGAACCATTGATTTTTTTGTAGAAGAATTTTCATCAAATTTTTTATTACAATCAATCAAAGTAGCAGTTTCCTCAGCTTTGCTATAAAAATCCATACTCCGATCATATTCTCCTAATTCACTAAATATAATACCTAATTGGTTATAACAACCACATTGAAGGTCATATAATCCTTCTTTTATAAAGATATCTAATGAATAATAAGTTAAATCTATAGAGTTTTCATAGTTTCCAGTATTATAATATGCTTCTGATAAAAAGTATTTTGATATTGCGCATCCAAGTTCGTAGCCAATCTTTTCTGACATTACTAAGGTTTCATTAGCAAGGGTCAAAGTCTTTTCGTAATTAACATATTTTATTTTATTAATTTCAAGTAGAAGCAAATTGATTGAATCTCTATTTATAGTATTATTCATATACTAACCCTCATAACTTAAATAATTTATCAATAATAAATACGCAAAAATAACATATTTAAAAATAATATATCATAACTGTGGACTTGCATACAATATTTTCCGTATAAAAACATAATTGGTATTTTTATCAACAAAGATGATTAAAAATGAAAATAAAGAATAAATTTGTAATATTATAAAATATTGAGAAACTAAATAAACCTAATTATTACATTAATATAAAAGCGGGGTAAATTATTGTCGTTTTATACATTAAAATGATAGAATATTTTTTTTATTAATTTAAATTTATAAATATTTTTATTAAAATAAAAACGCCTTAAATTTATAAAACATAAATTTAAGGCGTTCAATTTTTACTTTACTATGTCAAATAGAAACTAAGCTTTGTTTACTGATCCGAATAGTTCCATTTTTTCTTTAACTGTAGCTTTTATAGCTTCGAATCCTGGTCCTAATAGTTTACGAGGATCGAATCCTTTTCCTTCTAAGTCTTTTCCAGCTTCTATATACTTACGAGTAGCTTCTGCAAATGCTAATTGACATTCAGTATTAACATTTATTTTAGCAACTCCTAAAGATATAGCTTTTTGGATCATGTCAGCAGGAATTCCAGTACCACCATGTAAAACTAGAGGAACATCACCAGTAGCATCTTTAATAGCAGCTAATGCAGTGAAATCTAATCCCTTCCAGTTTGCAGGGTATTTACCATGGATATTTCCAATACCAGCAGCTAACATAGTAACTCCTAATTCAGCTATTTGCTTACATTCTGATGGATCAGCTATTTCACCTGCTCCAACAACACCATCTTCTTCTCCACCGATTGAACCAACTTCTGCTTCTACAGAAATACCTTTTTCTCCAGCGATTCTGATGATTTCTTTTGTCTTTTCAATATTTTCTTCGATTGAATAATGAGATCCATCGAACATTACTGATGAGAAACCAGCTTCGATTACTTTTAAAGCACCTTCGTAGCTGCCGTGGTCTATGTGTAATGATACTGGAACAGTTATATTTAACTCTTTAATTAATCCATTAACCATACCTACTACAGTAGTGTAACCACCCATATATTTTCCTGCTCCTTCAGATACACCTAATATTACAGGTGAATTGTTTTCTTGAGCAGTTAATAAAATAGCTTTAGTCCATTCTAAGTTGTTAATGTTGAATTGACCAACAGCGTATTTCCCTTCTCTAGCCTTGTTTAACATTTCTTTTGCTGAAACTAACATACGAAACCTCCACGAATTAAGATTTTACAAATACTTCCACGAAGAAAACATTTGTAATATATTTCATTTCTTAAGGCTTATTATAATCCAAAAGTAAAAAAAAGAAAACATTAAATTTGTTGAAATATCAAATAGGTTAATAATTTAACAATCTGACAATGTAAAGAAGCAATAATAAAGAAACATTAAATGCACATTTTCACAGTGAAAATATTCACTCTAAATTTTGTCAGAATAAGTTTCATATAATTTTCAAAAGATAAAATTGGAGGTGATAAAATTGACACAAAAATTAGGAAAAAATAATAGAACAGGTGAGAAATCTTATTATAGAAATAAGAATAATAAATCAGCTGCCAATCCAGTAAACACAAATGAAGATGATGATATGACAAAACCAGTAAGAGGATTACCTAAATAGAATACTTAAAAATTCACTAGGACTAAATTTAGTTTTAGTGAATTTTTTTGCCTATTTATATTTACATAGTTAATTTGCAGAAAATGTAACATCATGTCGAGAACGTGAATAACTTATATAAGACGACCATTTTCTATGCTAAATCTAATTAGGAGGTAAGTAAATGAGTGAAGTTATTTTAAGGGCAAACACAGGTGGTGTTGGACCATTTCCAGTTTTCACAACTCCACTAGTAGAGGAAATGCCTGTAGTAAGTGTTTCAATAGATACTACACCATTAAGAAATCCAGCGACTCTTTTAACTTTTACAGCTCAAATAAATATGCCAGCAGAATTAAATGTAAATTTGGCATTTACCATAAAAAAATATAGTTCACAAGGTGGGGTACAAACAATTGGGGGAACTTATGTATTTTCATCTATAGCTGAATTATTAGAAGCTGAGGCTTTTTCATTCCAGTTCTTTGACAATGGTAATGCTAGAGGAAATTTCACCTACACAGTACAAGTGGCACCAAATTCATTTATAGGTATTGCACCAGGATTAACGATTACTAATGCAGTTTTAAGCGCTTTAGCAGTCGACCAAGCATGATAAAAGTTAGGGGGCTCAAAATATGAATTTAATTTGCGAAGGCTATGATAATAGGGAATCAAATGTAGTGTTAAATGCTGCAACTGGAGGCGTAGGACCATTTCCTGTTTTTACAACCCCGCTTATAAAAAATGTTCCAGTAGTAAGTGTTACAATTGATACTACAACACTTAGAGATCCTTCAGTATTACTATCATTTACGGCTCAAATAAATATGCCAGCAGAACTAAATGTAAATTTAGCGTTTACTATAAAAAGATCTAATAACCAAGGTGTAGAGCAAACAATAGGGGGAACCTATGTATTCTCATCAATAGCAGAATTGCTTGAAGCAGAATCATTTGCATTTCAATTTTTAGATACTATCAATACAAAAGGAATTTATACCTATAGTATTCAACTAGCTGCAAATTCCTTTATAGGTATAGCGCCAGGCTTGACAATAACAAATGCAACATTAAGTGCATTAGCAGTAGGCTGATTTTTGTGCAGGGATTATTTCAATTAGTGATATGATCCCTGTCTTTTTATTTTAGAAATTAAAGAACAAATTTGGTGCATTTTGAATAAATATATTAATAGTAAGAAAATTTAAGGTGGGGAGATGGAGAATGAGTGTATTAAAGATTGTACCATCTAAAGAAAGAACTATAATGAATGGAGTAGTACAATTTTATTTAAGAAAATCTTTAATTGGTAATTTTCAGAACTCTTCAAAAATATATAAAAGTGTATATAGTTTTGAATTAAATGATTGTGAAAATAAAGGGCATCTAAAAAACATAACTCTTAATTTTTATTTAGAAAGCTTATTTAACTGTGAGAATTTAGATATAGGAATGACCTTAGTAAAGAAATATAGGGATAATAGTTTAATTAAAAATGAACTAAAGAAAATAGTTACACAAGAAGATACTAGGAAATACTTTAAGGTAGACTTAAGAAATGTTTTAGGTGAGAGAGAGTTAATGTTGACTGAAGAAATTTATTTGGGCGTATATAGTAATTCTATAAGTGGAATCGCTATATTTGAATCAAAAAACAGCTCAAATAGTCCCTTTATATTAATAGAATGGGAAGAAAAAACTGAAAAAATACAAGGAAAGAATATATTAGAGAGTTATAAAATAGTAAAAGAAAAGAATTATGAAAAAAACATAGATACAAAAAAAGATGAGTTAGAAAGTACATATGAGGATCAAGTTTGGGATGAGAATCTTAAAATAGAGGAAACTACTGAGATTGAAGAAATGGAAAAGTTTGAAGAGGAACTAGATATTTCTGAGATACAAGAGGTGCATGAAAATGATGAAGTGAAGGAAAATACACCAGTAGAGGAATATAACATAAAGCAAGATGAAGTAGAAGAAAAAATTGAAGAATTTAATGATATTAAATTATTAGAGGAAGCAAATAAATCAGAGAGTTTAGACGTTACAACTAAATCACAAAGTAGTAATAAGTTTAAGGCAATTTTTATTAAAAATAAAGTTTCAAATGAAAATATAAGTATATATAAAGAATTATTAAAAAAACTTGTAGGAGAAAGTATTGAAGTAGAAGTTGAAGATAGAGAAGTAAGAATATTTAAAGGGATAGTTAATTCAATTAATGGAGACTATGTTCAATTAAAGAGAAATGAAATATTTAATGTAATTTCAATATTTTATATATCAAAAATATCTGGTGGTGAGAAATTAAATCAGATTAGGATAGAAAATTTATATAGAAATAAGACAAATAAAACAAATGAAGGACTAAATAGTGTATTATCTTATTTAAAAGATAAAAATGTAAGCTTAATACTAGATGAATCTCCTATGAATATTGGAAAGGTTCAAATTCTAGATATATATGATGGAGCAGTAAAGGTGAAGAAAGTTAATAATTGCTTACATCCTAAGTACTATATTTTAAATACTCATTATATTAAGGTAATAGAGAATATTGCTTTAGATGAAGAATATTTTAATAGAAATATAGAAAAAGTTGGACTTCATGGATAGTGAGGTCCTTATTTGTTTTCATTTCTAATTGATTAATAATCAAAGCTATTATAAAATAATATAATGTCCGGATATAAATCTTGCTAAAAATATGTATAGACTAATATATTTTTGTAAGTGAGGAGGAAGTAATGGAGGAGTACGTAATAAAAAAAGTTTTAAATAATAATGTTGTAATTGCTGAAAAAGATTCTAATGAATTTGTTTTAGTGGGTAAAGGTATTGGATTTAATACAACAAAAGGTACTAGACTTCCAGAAGATAAGATAGAAAATATATTTATAAAGCAATCATTTAAATCAAAAGAAAACTTTAATAGAGTTTTACAGGATATAAATGGTGAAATAGTAGGAATTTCAGAAGAAATAATTTCATTATGTGAAAAGGAATTGGATGTTAAAATTAATGGTGCTATACATGTATCCCTTCCAGATCATATTAATTTTGCAATTACAAGAGCAAATGAAGGAATACGAATTGAAAATCCATTTTTACATGAGTTAGAAGCTTTATACTCAAAAGAATATGCACTTGCTGAAAAAGCTCTAAATATGATAAATGAAAGATTTAATATTAAATTACCTAATGATGAGATTGGCTTTATCTGTATGCATATTAATGCAGCTATAGGAGAGCAAGAAGTTGGAGCAACTTTAGCCTATACTAAAAAAGTAGGCGAGATTATGGATTTCTTATATAAGCTTTTAGGAAAAACACCAGATAGAGGTTCTTTAGGCTATGTGAGAACCATTACTCACTTAAATTTTATGATAGAGAGAGTTAAAAATAAAAAAAATATTAAAAATAATTTGCTTGACATAATAAAAAAAGAATTTTATAATCAGTACGACATTGCGATAAAAGTTGCAATAAAGATGGAAAATTTATTTTCTATTAAGATTCCTGAAGATGAGATAGGATATATCGCTCTTCATATAAATAGAATTAAAGAATTATAAGTAGTGTTACTATTTAATTAGGCACGAGCTTAAAGAAATAACTATGGGATAGTTATATTCTTTTGCTCGTGCTTTCTTTTTGTTTTTATACTGAAGTAAATAAAAGACTAATAATATTTTTGCTTCAGATATATATTTTTTTATACATAAAACATAGGAGGAATCATAATGAAGAAACTTTTTTCAGTACTTCAAAAGATAGGTAAGTCATTAATGTTACCAGTATCAGTTTTACCAGCTGCCGGTTTACTATTAAGATTTGGACAACCAGACTTACTAAACATACCTTACATGGCTCAAGCAGGTGATGCAATATTCACTAACTTACCAATGATATTTGCTGTTGGTGTAGCCATAGGATTTTCAGGGGGAGAAGCTGTAGCTGCTTTAGCTGCTGTAGTAGGTCAATTAATATTACAAGCAATTATAAAAGTAGCAAGTGCTAATGCTGCTTTAGCGTTAGCAACAAAAACAGCATCAGAGCAACATGTTTCATTAGATGCTTTTGTAAACTCATCAGCATATGCTGACATAGTATCAAAAACAACTATTAACATGGGAGTTTTTGGTGGAATAATAATAGGGTTAATTGCAGGTGCTTTATATAATAGGTTCCATGATATAAAATTACCTCAAGTATTAGGTTTTTTTGGTGGAAAAAGATTTGTTCCAATTATAACATCTATTGCAGCTTTAATATTTGCAACAATTGGCGTGCAAATATGGGGACCAATTCAAGATGGAATTAATACATTTTCACAATGGGCAAGTACATCAGTCTTAGGTCCAGCATTTTATGCTGCTGGTAAGAGATTACTTATTCCTGTTGGATTACATCATATGTACTATCCAGCATTCTTATATCAATTTGGTGAATATGTTTCAAATGGTGTAACTTACTTTGGTGACTCAGGAAGGTATTTCCATGGAGATCCAAATGCGGGTATCTTCATGGCTTCAGAATATCCTGTATTGATGTTTGGACTTCCTGGAGCAGCTGTTGCTATGATTGCTGCTGCAAAAAAAGAGAACCGAAAGAAAGTAGCGGGTATGATGATTTCAGCTGCATTTGTTGCCTTCTTAACAGGAATAACTGAGCCAATAGAATTCTCTTTCATATTCGTAGCACCAATACTATTTGTATTCCATGTTGCTGCAGCATTTTTATCCGGAATAATTACTAGCTTATTACATATAAGATTAGGATATACATTCTCAGCATCATTTATTGATTATCTACTAGGATTTAAATTTGCAGGACATCCATTACTTATTTGGGTAGTTGGTATAATATATTTTGCTATGTATTTTGTTGTATTCTACTTTACAATAAAAGCTACAAATGCAAAAACACCAGGTAGAGAAGATGAAGATGAAAATGCAATTGCACCGATTAATGCAAAAGGTAGCGAAAGAGCAGCCAAAGTATTAGAAGCAATTGGTGGAAAAGATAATATAGAAGTTTTAGATGCTTGTATAACAAGATTAAGACTAACATTAAAAGATCCTTCAGTAGTTGACCAAGCGACACTAAAAGCCCTTGGAGCTGCTGGTATATTAGTTGCAGGAAGTAATGTTCAAGCAATTTTTGGAACTGAAGCAGAAAAAATCAAAGATGATATAAAAGCTATAATTGCTAATGGCGGATACGTTCCGACTACAAGTGCGGTTGAAGTTAATGAAATAGCAGAAGATACTAAAAAAGTAGCTAGCGGAACAGTAGCTAATTTAGCAACTCCAATTGAGGGAGAAATAGTTACTTTAGATAAGGTACCAGATGAAGTTTTTGCAGGTAAAATGTTAGGGGACGGATTTGCAATAATTCCAGTAGGAAATGAAGTACATGCCCCGGCTGACGGAGAAGTAAAAGTATTATTCCCAACTAAGCATGCAGTAGCAATTGAAACTATTGATGGACTTGAAATGTTGATTCATGTTGGTATTGATACTGTTGAATTAAATGGTGAAGGTTTTATAGCGCACGTAAACCAAGGAGATAAAGTTAAAAAGGGTGATTTATTATTAACTTTTGATCTAGACATAATTAAAGAAAAAGCTAAGAGTAATATTACTCCAGTGATTGTTACAAATATGGATGCAGTAAAAGAAATTAACGTTCAATTAGGAAACAAAAAGGATGGAGAAAATTCAGCAGACATAACTTTAAATTAATAATAAAGGCTTCTCAAAATTACTTTGAGAAGCCTTTTAACTATACAATTTCATTTTGATGATTATAATCAAATTCCTTAGGATCTTGAGCATCTACTCCTTTTTTAAACTTATCTAAACCAATTCTCTCAATAAAATCACTAACTTTTTCTCCAAAACTAGCATTCTTTTGATAGAAAGCAAATATTTTCTCTACTAATTCATAAGCTATTTCTTCTGTAACATCTACTGCGATTATGTCTGCAATTCTAGGATTATAGCCAGAAGATCCACCAGCAGTCACTCTAAAACCAGTTTTGTCAGCAATTACACCAACATCCTTTGAGTAAACCCCACCACAGGCATTTCTACAACCTGCAACTCCGATTTTTGCTCTATTAGGCATAGATGCACCGTGAAACTTTTTAGAAAGTCTCATTCCAATTGTCATGGTATTTGCCTTTGATCTTTTACAGAAGGCAGCTGGACATATTTCAACATTTTTTACTGAGTAAATATTTTTAACAGCTGGTTCCATGCCTAGTTCATTCCATATGTTTTCTAAATCTTCTTCCTGAAGATTAGTTATTAATATTCTTTGTCCAGATGTTATTTTTAGAACAGCATTATACTTTTTCGCAACTTCAGCTATTTTTATAAGATTGTCAGGAGTAATAAATCCACCAGGGATATGTGGTGTTATCCCAAAAGTTCTTTTTCCATCTCTAACTTTTTGTAAATTACCATAGTGTGGCATATCCGCATCCTCCAATTAATATCATTAGTTTAACTTAAAACACTTTATATCAGTATTTTAATATATAAATAGCATTTTGTCTGTAATCTAAGATACATTTAATAATTAAATTGAAACATAATAAACTTGAGGTGATTATATGTTTATACCTAAGCGAGTAATATTTGAAAATGATGCTTTAAATTATCCTTTAGGTGAAGAACTATTAGAAAAATTTAAATCCAATAGTGATATCGAAATAATGTACTCTAAAAATGGAAGAATCACAGGAATTCCGGGAACAAACCCTAGTGAAAAATACTTAGAAAGCAAAAGTACCTTAGTAGTTGGAGTTAGAAAAACTTTAGAGTTTCAATCCTGTAAGCCTTCTGCACATTATCAATTGCCATTAGTAAGTGGTTGTATGGGTATGTGTGAATACTGCTATTTAAATACTCAAATGGGAAAGAAACCCTATATAAAGATTCATGTAAATATTGAAGAGATTCTAAAAAAGGCTGATAAATATATAAATGAAAGACTTCCTGAAATTACAATATTTGAAGGTGCAGCAACTTCAGACCCGGTACCTGTTGAAGGGTATACTGGAGCATTAAGAACTGCAATTGAATATTTTGGTGAAAATACTAATTCAAAATTTCGTTTTGTGACTAAATATAATGATATAGATGGGCTTTTAGATATTAAGCATAATGGAAGAACAACAATAAGATTTAGCATAAATGCAAGTGAAGTTATTCGAAAATTTGAGCATAATACATCACTTTTAGATGATAGGCTTGATGCGGCATTAAAAGTATCAAATGCTGGCTATCCATTAGGATTTATCATAGCTCCAGTGTTTTTATATGATAATTGGGAAGAGGATTATAATATACTAATGGACAAAATTGATAAGATGTTTATTGGGAAAAACCCAATGTTTGAAGTTATATCCCATAGGTTTACTAAAAGAGCAAAAGACAATATATTAAGTATTTATCCCAAAAGCTTATTACCAATGGAGGAGGAAATAAGAAAGTTTAAGTATGGGCAATTTGGTTACGGTAAATATGTATATAAGGATGAGGAATTAAAGAATATGAAGGAATTCTTTAAAGAGAGAATCACTAAGAGTTTTGGAGAGGGAGCTATAAATTATATAATATAGAAGATTAGGGGCTAATCAGTTTTTGATTAGTCTTTCTCTTATGGGATCAAATGTAAAAGTTGACAAAAAATATTACAAATGATATTGTGTGTATATACGATATACACAGTTAAAGAATTGAAAGGAGGAGTTTATGAATATAAACATTGATTATAGCAGTGATTTGCCTATGTATGAACAGATTGAGATTTGTATAAAAGAAAATATACTTTTAGGAAAAATAAAATTTAATGAAGCTCTTCCTTCAGTAAGACAATTATCTAAAGAATTAAATATTAGTACGATTACCACCAAAAGGGCATATATGGATTTAGAACGTGAGGGGTATATCTACACCGTTTCAGGTAAGGGGACATTTGTAAATAGCATAGATACTACTAAACTTTTAAAAGAGAAAAGAGAGAAACTTTTAGAAGAATATAAGATGAAAGTACTAGAGATTAAAGAAGCTGGGGTAAGTAAAGAAGATATTATAAAAATAATTGAGGAGTTATACAGGGGGTAGCTATGCTAGAGAATATATTAGAGGTTAAAAATTTAAACAAAGAATTTCGTGGATTTAAGTTAGAAAATATATCATTTAATCTAGAAAAAGGCAGCATAATGGGCTTTGTAGGTGAAAATGGTGCAGGAAAGACAACAACTATAAAATTGATTTTAAATGCCATAGGAAAATCCGCAGGAACTATAAAGATAATGGGTAAAGATAATGTTCAGGATGAGGTATATGTAAAATCACAAATTGGATACGTTCCAGATGAAAGTTATTTCATGGAAGGCTCTACTTTGATAAATCACTCAAAAGCTATAAAAAATTTTTATGAATGTTGGAACGAAAATAAATTTAGAAAATATGCATCCTTGTGGAAGTTGCCATTAGATATTAAGATAAGTGAGTTTTCTAAAGGTATGAAGACTAAAGCAATGTTAGCACTAGCGTTAGCTCATGAACCTAAACTATTAATATTAGATGAGCCAACAGCAGGGTTAGATCCAATAGCAAGGATTGAAGTACTAGATATACTTAGAGAATTTGTAGAAGATGGTGAAAGATCAGTATTTTTTTCAACACATATAACCTCTGATTTAGATAAGATTGCTGACTACATTACTGTGATTCACAAGGGAAGAATATTACAAAGCATAGCAATTGATAAATTTGAAGAAAATTATATCTTATTATCAGGTGGAATTGAGGAAATTAAGGGGTTAGAGAAAGAATTTATCGGTATAAGAAAAGGTGAAGTTACTTTTGAAGGGCTTATTTTAAGAGAAAAAGCAAATAAATATTTTGCAAATATTAGAGGAAGTAAACCCAATGTTGAAAATCTATTAACCTTCAGTGTTTGGGGGAATTAGCTATGAGTAGAGTGTTTAAGATAATAAAAGTTCATTGGAATCTTCTTGATGTAATGTATAAATTTCTAACAATATTCTATATAATAATTTTGACCATGATGGCCCAGCTAGATTATAGAGTTATAAAGGAGGATATTGAATACTATATAAATACTAATAAGTACGTAAACTTTTCAAGTACAATTTCACAAAGTTTAAGTTTAATGATGTATTGTATAATTTTTTATACTTTTTTTATTAGACGAGATCCTATTGTTAAAAAATACAGAAAGTACTATAACAGGGATTTCTTTGTGCAATTACCCATACTTAAAAAAGATTTACTTAAAGGGAAGTTCTTATTATATATAGTAGCAAGCATTCCAGCATTGTTTGTGATAATAACTTTTATAACTTTAAATATCTATTATGGACAAACAAATGTTGTATCAGCTTACTCAGGTTTACTAGTTTTATTATTTTTTCTCTGGTTTTTAGCAGCAAGCATTTCAAACCTATTTGAAGAAATATATACTGGTAGATTTAGCATATTCAAGTTTTTAGATATGGCTTTTATTCTCATAATTAACTTCTATATAATATATTCATTTACTTCTAAGCTTATAGATTTTGGAACTATAGCTAATGATGCAATTATGTATAATTCATTAGGGGAACAGCTTGCACCTGTATTAAAAATGTGTAGATACATCGGCGGAGCTTGGGGAATACCAACAATCATCATTGCTATTATATTAAGTTACTTTATTAGCTGTAAGTTGCCTATTTTTATTTTGGGAAAGAAGGAGAAAGTGAAATGAAGGATCTAGTTTTAAACTATTTTAAAATGATAAGAGCAGGCTTCTTTCATAGAATATTTTTATTGTCATTGTGGCTAATAATTCCTTCAATACTAAGTATAGTGGGTATTGGAACCAATTTAGCAAGCGTATTTATATTATTTATAATTAGCTGTATTATACTTCCGAGAATAATGGAGGAGACATGGGAAGGATATATATTTTATTCAGCTATTCCGATAAGAACAAAGGATATAGTGAAATTTATGTATATGAATACCTATATAATATTTATAATTGGATTGATAATGAACTTAATTTTTTCATATATAGCTAAGAAGCCAGTATCAATGCAATATATTATAGCAATATCAATGATGCTATTACTTACTAATGTATTTTATTCATATTATCCTATTCAAGGCCATATAGACGCTATCTTTATGAATGAGAAAGAAATTTCTTTTAATGGTGTTATCATTACTATTTTATTTGTGACGACATTTTTATTAGAGTTGATTTTTAATTCATCCATAAATCAAAGCAGTCTACTAATCTTTCAATGGATATTAATTATAGGGATACTTTTGATAACCATAGGAACAACAAAAATTTCCTATAGAGCCACGTTGAAAAGAATAATGGAGTAGATTCTAATATTAATTAAGAAAAATATTTTAAAAATTCTTAATATATTGTTAAAGACTCTTGCAATTAATTGATTAATTGATTATAATATAAAAAATAACAAGATGTCTAAAGATAATGATAAGGAAGAGTACACTTAATTAACTTTTAAGAGAGCTAAAGATTTGGTGGAACTTTGGTAAGAAGATTTAGTGGAAGCAGCCTTTGAATCTTACATTGAAAAATAAGAATTTTATTCTTAACTAGATAGTAACGTATCCTCACGTTATAGAGGTGGAATATATTTATATATTCTAGCTGAGTGAGCAATTAATTTGATTGCTTATTAGGGTGGTACCGCGGAGTTATTCCTTCGTCCCTTTATTGGGATGAAGGATTTTTTTATTTTCTTAAAATTAAAAAATATTAAAAATTAGGGGGCATTAGAATGGAAGAAATATTAGAAATTTTAGAGAAGAATAGCAGGTATACAGATGAACAAATAGCCACAATGTCTGGAAAGTCTGTAGAAGAGGTTAGAGATGCAATTAGGGATTTTGAAGAAAGAAGCATAATTGCTGGATATACAACATTAATTAATTGGGAAAATACAGGTAAGGAAACAGTTACTGCATTAATTGAAGTGAAGGTTACCCCTCAAAGAGGAGAAGGCTTTGATAAGGTTGCAGAAAGAATATATAACTTCCCCCAAGTTAAAGCTTGCTACCTTATGTCAGGTGGTTTCGATTTAACGGTTATAATTGAAGGGAAAACTATGAAGGAAGTTGCTCTTTTTGTTTCAGAGAAATTAGCAGTGCAAGAGTACGTATTAAGTACAGCGACTCACTTTGTATTAAAAAAATATAAAGATCATGGAACAATATTTAAAGAGAAACAAATAGATGACAGGGAGGCAATATTTATATGATATTAGAAAATATGATTTTAGACAATGTGAAAAATATGCCTCCATCAGGTATAAGAAAATATTTTGATTTGATTAATGAAATGGAGGATGTTATTTCATTAGGAGTAGGGGAACCAGATTTTGTAACCCCATGGAATGTAAGAGAAGCAGGTATTTATTCACTTGAGCAAGGACATACACACTATTCTTCAAATGCTGGTTTTATTGAGTTAAGATATGAGATATCAAAATACCTTAATAGAAGATTTAATTTACAGTACGATCCTAAAGAAGAAATTATAGTTACTGTAGGAGGAAGTGAAGGTATAGATATTGCTTTAAGAGCACTAGTTGGCCCGGGGGATGAAGTAATCGTGCCTGAACCAAGCTTTGTAGCATATAAAGGATGTACTGCTTTTACTGGAGCGACAGCAAAAGTGTTAAACTTAAGAGCAGAAGATGAATTTAAGTTAACTCCTGAATTATTAGAAAAAGCTATAACACCAAAAACAAAGGTAGTAATAGTACCATTTCCTAATAATCCAACTGGAGCTATAATGAATAGAGAAGAATTAGCAGGTATAGTAGATGTATTAAAGGACAAGGACATAATTGTAATTTCTGATGAAATATACGCTGAATTATCTTATGGAAATGAGCATGTTTCTATAGCATCTTTCCCAGAAATGAAAGAAAAAACATTAGTTATAAATGGATTTTCAAAGGCTTATGCTATGACTGGTTGGAGATTAGGATATATATGTGGACATCCGGTATTAATTGATGCAATGAAGAAAATACATCAATATGCTATAATGTGTTCACCAACAACAGCTCAATATGCTGCTATAGAAGCATTAAAGAACTCAGATGCAAGTGTTGAGGAAATGGTTAAAGAATATAATAGAAGAAGAAGGGTATTAGTTGATGGATTTAGAAAAATGGGATTGGAATGTTTTGAGCCATTAGGAGCATTTTATGTATTCCCAAGTGTTAAATCAACAGGAATGTCTTCAGATGAATTCTGTGAAAAGCTACTTATGGAAGAAAAGGTACTAGTGGTTCCTGGAAATGCGTTTGGTGATTGTGGAGAAGGATTTATTAGAGCATGTTATGCTTCATCCATGGACAATATTATGGAAGCATTAAAAAGAATAGAAAGATTTCTTGAAAAGCATAATAGTTAAATTTTATTAAGGATTACTGTGATAATATAGGGTTATATATATAATGCAAAAATCATATTACATCTCAAGGTCCAACTCTTAGTTGAAACGTCTAAGAGCTTAACAGTGACATGTAAATTCTTTAATGCATTATATTGAGGAAACTTAACTTATTCTTGTTTGATATCAGGCATGAATAGTTATTAGTTGAACTTAAAACCCTATGCCCCAGTAGTCCTTATATTTGCAAATAGAAGGTGATAAAAGTGAAGAAATTAAAGATTGTAATAGCACCAGATTCATTTAAAGAAAGTATAGATGCCTTTAAAGCTTCAGAAGCAATAAAAGAAGGATTTATTAAAGTATTTCCTGAAGCAGAGTATGAGGTTATTCCCATGGCTGACGGTGGAGAAGGGACTTCAGAAGTAATTATAGATGCCCTGAATGGAGAATTTATTAACGCAAATGTAACAGGACCTTTAGGCAATATAATAGAAAGTAAATTTGGATATATAAATAAAGAATGTAAAGCTGTAATAGAAGTGGCAGCTGCATGCGGGCTTGCTTTAGTTCCTCAAGAAAAAAGAAATCCTTTGAAAACTACGAGTTTTGGGGTAGGGGAAATGATTCTAAAGGCGTTAGATAAAGGTGCTAAGCATATTCTTATTGGATTGGGTGGATCTTCAACAAATGATGGTGGACTTGGTATGCTATTGGCATTAGGGGCTAAAGCTTATGATAATGACGGAAATGCTATAGGTGGATATGGAAAAGAATTGATTAATATAAATACTATAGACCTTACATCGATAGATAAAAGAATTTATGAAGTAAATATCGAAGTTGCATGTGATGTTGAAAATCCTTTAATAGGAGAGAACGGTGCTACCTATACATTTGGTCCACAGAAGGGAGCCACAACTCAGATAATGGAAGAGTTAGAGTTAGGTATGAAAAACTACTCTAACATTATAAAAGCATCCACAGGGATTGATATTGGGAATACACCAAAAGCAGGCGCAGCTGGAGGACTCGGAGCTGCATTTATGCTAATTGGAGGAAATTTGAAAAAGGGAATAGATATAGTGCTAGAAAATATAAAGTTTGAAGAAAGAATACAGAATGCTGATTATATAATCACTGGGGAAGGAAGTATTGATTCTCAGACTAAGTATGGAAAAACTATAGCTGGAATAGCAAAAATGTCAAAATCAAAAAACATCCCTGTTATTGTAGAAGCGGGAAAAGTGAGTGACGATATTTCAGAACTATATGAGATGGGAGTGACAGCAGTTTTTGGAATTGTTGATGAACCTAAAACATTAGAAGAAGCATTATTAAACGGATACAATGCACTAAGAAAGGCATCAGAAAACATAGCAAGGTTATTAGTAGTAAAAAAGAACTAAAAAAGTCGTTGTCCCAAAATCACTTTTGAGACAACGACTTTAACTAATTAAACCCTCATTAATTAATTGAATTGCAGCTTCTTTCTCAACAGGTCTACTAAAATAGTATCCTTGAATTGTATCACAATTATAATTATCTAAAAATCTTAATTGGTCTTGAGTTTCGACTCCCTCGGCAACAACATTCAAATCCATCTTGTGCCCTATATCTATTATATTTTCAACTAAAGAATTTTTATTAGAAACTATGATATCATCTATAAAACTTTTATCTATTTTTAAGGTTGTTATCGGTAGCTGCTTTAAATAACTAAGTGAAGAATAACCTTTTCCAAAATCATCTAAGGCTATTTTTACTCCCATTCCACGGAGTTCTTCTAATTTACTATTAATTAATTCATAAGATTCAATAAATATTGATTCAGTTATTTCAATTTCTAGTTGGGATGGTGAAACTGAAGTTTCATTTAATATTCTAATAACAGTATCTACAAAATCACTCTGCATTAATTGAATAACGGAAACATTAACTGAAATATAACAATCACTATTATGATTTGTATGTATTTCTTTAATAAATTCACAAGCAGTTTTTAATACCCAAGTACCTATATCGATTATTTTATGATTCTCCTCAGCGATACTAATAAAATCTAAAGGAGAAACAAAACCAAGTTCAGGGTTATTCCATCGAATCAGAGCTTCAAAACTAGATATCGCATTAGTTTTTAAATTAACTTGAGGTTGATAATGCAGATAAAACTCATTTCTATTAATTGCATCTCTTAAATGTCTTTCAATTTTCATTCGTCCAACAACTTCTTTGTTCATGCCATCATTGTAGAATGTATAGTTGTTCTTACCTAATTTCTTAGAATTATACATTGCTATATCTGACTTTGTTAATAATTCATCTAAATCCAAACCATCCTTAGGGAAGAGTGATATACCCAAGCTTGTAGTAATTTGTACTAGATTATTATTTAAATTAAAAGGTTCACTAAAGATATTAAGGATAGATTCAGCGTAGGCTTTTACTTGTTCATGACTAGATATATCTTTCATAAATATGATGAATTCATCTCCACCTAGACGTATTAATGTATCATCATCACCTAAAGTCCTCATTAATCTGTCACCAATAGCACTGATTAGTATATCACCAAAACTATGCCCTAATGTATCATTTATATATTTAAAATTATCTATATCTAAAAATATAAGTGCACTTTCTATTTCAGAATTCTTTGAACTTTCTAGTTCTAAAGATTCATTTACAACTCGATATAAATACTGTCTATTAGGAAGATCAGTTAAGAAATCGTGATAAGCCATATATTCTAGCTTGTGTTGGTATTCTTTTAGTTCAGATATATCTTTATGTGATGCTACAACTCTATAAGGATCGCCATTTTTATCGTAAATTGTTTTACCGGTAGAAATCATCCAAATGTAAGAACCAGATTTAGTTTTAATTCTATATTCAATCGTATAGGAGTCAGTTTTTCTATCCCAATGATTTTTTATTATATCACCTATGTTTGAAGTATCTTCTACATGTATTAGTTCTTTAATGTCAATAGAATCAAATTCTTCTTTAGAATAGCCTAATAGCTGATACCATCTATCAGAAAAGTACATGATTTTATCTTTAACTTTCCAATCAAACAAAGCATCAGATGAAGCTTCAGAAATTAGTTTATAGAGTTTTTCGCTTTCCTTTAAGTTTTCTTCACTAATAGCAAGCTCATCATATTTTTCTCTTAATTCTTCTTCTAGAGCAGTTATTTCTTCATAGGAAGCTTCAAGTTCTTCGTAGTTGCTTGTTAAATCCTGCTCGTATTCCCGTCTTGCAGCACCCGCTTTGTTTAAAGATTCAGCTAGTAGTCCGATTTCATCTTTAGTTTTTATATCAATATTATGATCTAAGTTCCCCTCTGTAATTGATTTTGCAAAAGATACTAATTTCTTTAATTGTTCTGAGATAACTGAAGCTATATGAATTCCTAAGATAATAGCAAGAATTAAACCTGATATACCAAAAAAAACTGTAGAAATAAGAGTACTCATATATAAGTTTTCATTTTCAGCTTGAGATTCTTTTGCTAAATCTAAATTAAATTGTATATAATTATCCGTGTTGTTAACTATATTATTGCTAAATGTATTTAATTTGGAGTATGTCTTAGAAGCCTCATCATAATTACCTTCATCCAAATAATTAAATAAATCTTTTCTGTAGTTTCTATATTGGTTTAGGATTAAGGTAAATTCATTAAAAAGTTCTTGATCTTTAACTTCAGAGATGGTTTGTGCATAATCATTTAAAAGAGAATCATCTTGATTTTTTAAATTTTCAATTTCGTTTCTTAAGTTAACATATGTACCTTTATCTTTTTCATTAATGATTTTATATATATCAAAATTTATTTGTATCAAATTTGATTTTATAGCAGAAATATTTTTCATAGCTTGAAAGTTTCTTTTATATAAATCACTAGAATTTGCATTTAATTTGCCAATGTTTCTTATTCCTATAAAACCTACGATCCCACTAAATAGGGCTACAATTATAAATGATAAAGTAAGCTTTTGCTTAATTTTTAAATTATTAAACCAGTTCATTATTTATCTCCTTAATTATATGGTTTTTTTATGGGAAACTAATTTATCCTTGTTTGATATTAGGTACGAATAAATTATTAGTTGAACATAAACCTGTAGTTTAAAACTATATTTAAAATCAAATGTGGATCTCAGTAGTTATTAATTTTTAGTAAATAATAGTTACAAATAATAAAATTATATAATATACAGTATTCAATATCAATAAAATTCAAGTTTTTGGGTACTACTTATTATTATACAATAGTATATACTTTTATAAAATAAATTTATATTGGTTTATAAAATATTAAGATTATTATTTTACTTATAAATTTATAATTTTAGTATCTTCATAATATAATTAAAAAATGGTATGATATAGAAATGATAGGGCTAATATGAAATATTCTTATGTTAGATTGTATATAATAAAAAAGAAATGGCTATTGGAGGTAAACTTAAGATGTTAAAAATATGGGGAAAAGTAATTAAGAATAATAGAATTATTAAAGATGAGGTAGCTATTTCAGATATAGAGGGAACATATCAAGAGAATTTAAAAGTTTGTATAAATGAACTTTGTTATAAGTTTGATATAGCTAAACCATATTGGTTGCCTAGCAATCTTGATGAGTATAATAAGAGAAGCAAGACAAGTTTTAATGAAGATAATTTTATTGAAGAAATTGATTTTGATAGATTTATGATTGAAGAAATTGATTTTAAGGATTGAGTTACATAGATAATTCGACCCTTTTTAATTTAGAAACATAATTAATTATGTGGAGGTAAATATATGAAGTTTATGAAGCTGTTATTAATATTTATACCAGTAAGTATAGTTGGGGAATTTTTACACTTTACACCTACCATAATGTTTATATTGGCAGCATTAGCTATAGTGCCATTAGCAGGGTTAATGGGGGAAGCAACAGAAGAGATATCATATTATACTGGACCCAAATTAGGTGGATTTTTAAATGCAACATTTGGGAATGCAACTGAACTTATAATATCATTCTTTGCATTAAGAGAGGGCTTATTTGATGTCGTTAAAGCCTCAATTGCGGGTTCAGTTATAGGAAATATACTTTTGGTATTAGGAGCAAGTATGCTTGCAGGTGGATTAAAATTTAAAACTCAAACATTTAATAAAAAAATTGTTGAAGTATCTTCAAGTATGCTGCTATTCGCAGTTATTGGGCTTAGTATCCCTGCAATTTTCACACATACATTAAAATCAGAGTTATTAAATACTCAGTATGAAGGATTAAGTGTTGCAGTTGCTATTATTATGATAATTATTTATCTATTTAGTTTATATTTTAACTTTTTTACACATAAAGATCTTTATGTACTAAATGATGAAGAGCAAAGAGAAGCAAATTGGTCATTAAAAAAGTCTATTTTTGTATTAATTGCAGCAACTGTGTTAATAGCTATAGAAAGTGAATTTTTAGTTAGTGCAGTTGAACCTATGACAGAAGCGCTTGGATTAAGTACGTTCTTTGTAGGAATAATATTAATACCTATCATTGGAAATGCAGCAGAGCATAGTACAGCTGTTGTAATGGCTATCAAAAATAAGATGGATGTATCTATAGAGATAGCTATAGGGTCTAGTCTACAGATTATACTGTTTGTTGCACCTGTATTAATATTTTTAAGTCTACTATTTACTCCGATGAGTATAATATTTAACGAATTTGAATTGATTTCTCTTGTGGTATCCGTGCTTATAGCGAATAGAGTAGCAAGTGACGGAGAATCAAACTGGCTAGAAGGGGTTCAACTTCTAGCTGTCTATTTCATAATAGGAGCATCATTCTTTATAATTTAAAAATTAGAACGGTTCGTAACTGATTTTATTAATCTAGTTGCGAACCGTTTAATTTATCCTAAGAATTCAGGAATTTCTTTATTCTCAGCAGTTATAGCTTTTTTTTCTATTGTAAGATTGATTTTGTTGTCTATCTTTCGTAAATCAACTGAGTATTTACAATTACACTTATTACATATTAAATAATCTGTTTCACATAAGTTTTCTCTATTATCAAATAGAAATGATGATTCTCTAGATTTTATATATGAATTCATTAAATCAGAAGAAGAGGTTATATCATAGGTATATTCATAGGTTGCTCTTCTTTTTAACTTAAATTCTGTTCCATTACATTCTTTGCATACTAAGGTTTCTAATGTATCCATCTTTATCCTCCAATTGATTTGAAATTGCATATTATGGATTATTATGCTTAAAAAGTAGTATTACCTTTTTGAAATATATAATACCTAAAAGTACATATTACGACAAAGAAATTTCTAAAATTATACAAAACCAATATAAATAATAGAGTTGTGCTATAATTTTCAAAAAAATAGTGTTATAATCTTTTGTAGATTTAAATTTTGACATATGAGGGAGTGGAATTATGGCGTACAAAGATTTACATAATTTTGTGAATCACCTAGAAAATAATAATGAACTAAAAAGAATATCCACAGAAGTAGATTCTTATTTAGAAATAACAGAAATAGCTGATAGAGTATCTAAAGAATATGGACCAGCACTGTTATTTGAGAATGTTAAAAATTCAAAATATCCAGTATTAATTAATGCAATGGGTACTTACGAGAGAATGGCTATGTCACTAGGTGTTGATAAACTAGATGATATAGGTAATGATATATCTGAATTTATTGATATGACAAATTACTTAGGGCTTATGAATAAATTTAAGTCACTACCAAGACTTACAAGATTAGCAACAGTATTTCCTATAAAATTACCTACTAAAGGTGCCTGCCAAGAGGTAATAGAAATGGATCCAGATTTAAGTACATTGCCAATATTACATTGCTGGCCACAAGATGCAGGAAGATTTGTAACATTACCATTAGTATTTACCAAAGATCCTGAAACTGAGACACAAAATGTTGGGATGTATAGACTTCAAGTTTTTGATAAAAATACTACTGGGATGCATTGGCACCTACACAAGGATGGAAGAGAAATATATGAAAAATACAAATTAAAAGGTGGCAAGATGCCAGTGTCAGTAGCATTAGGTTGTGACCCTGCTATAACTTACTCAGCTACGGCGCCATTACCAAAGATGATAGATGAAATGATGTTTGCAGGATTTTTAAGAAAGTCTCCAGTAAAATTAGTTAAATCTATTACTAATGATATTTATGTACCAGCTGATGCTGAGTTTGTAATAGAAGGCTATGTTGATGTAAATGAAGAGCTTAGATTAGAAGGTCCTTTTGGAGACCATACAGGCTATTATTCTCTAGCAGATTATTATCCAGTTTTCCATGTAACATGCATAACACACAAGAAAAAGGCTATTTATCCGGCTACCATTGTTGGAAAACCTCCTATGGAAGATTGTTATATGGGAAAAGCAACAGAGAGAATATTCTTACCACTATTAAAAATGCAATATCCTGAAATTATAGATTTTAGTTTCCCACTAGAGGGAGTATTTCATAATTGTGTAATTGTTTCTATAAAGAAAAGATATCCTGGACATGCAAAGAAAATAATGAATTCTTTGTGGGGAATTGGGCAAATGATGTATACAAAAATGATAATTGTAGTGGATGAAAATGTAAGTCCTCATGATATCTCTACTGTAGCTTGGAAGGTATTTAATAATATTGATGCAAAAAGAGATGTAGTAATATCCGAAGGACCACTTGATGCTTTAGATCATGCATCAGACTTGCCGCATTACGGATATAGAATGGGTATAGATGCAACTAAAAAGTGGAAGAGTGAGGGGCATGCAAGAGAATGGCCAGATGATATAGAAATGAATGATGAAGTTAAAGAACTTGTGACTAGAAGGTGGAAAGAATATGGTTTTTAATAAAGTGATTAAGAAAGCACATGATTATGGTGTTTTAGTCATGTTTTCACATACAATATTTTCTCTTTCCTTTGCATTGATTTCAATGTTACTTGCTGGGAATGGGATGCCTCCAATTAATAAACTGATATGGATACTTGTTGCATTTTTAGGCGCAAGAACAGGGGCAAATGCAATTAATAGAGTAATAGATGCAGAAATAGATAAAAAAAATCCAAGAACGTCAGTAAGGCAAATTCCGCAAGGAAAAATGAATAAAGGAGAAGTAATAATATTTTCGATTATTTGTTTTTTAGTTATGGTTTTTGCAGCAGCACAGTTAAATTTATTATGTCTAATACTTTCTCCAATAGCCCTATTTTTAATGACAATATATTCCTACACTAAGAGATTTACATGGATGTGTCATTTAGTGTTAGGGGTTACCTGTGCAGCAGCTCCAGTTGGTGCATGGATAGCAGTTACAGGAAGTATTTCTTTACTGCCTTTATTTATGGGTGCTGCTAATACTCTATGGGTGGCTGGATTTGATATAATTTATGGAGCTCAAGACTATGAGTTTGATACTAATAATGGAATAAATTCAATACCTGCAAGATTTGGTGTGAAAAATTCGCTTGTAATATCATCATTTTTTCATGTTTTAGCAATGGTATTCTTAGTTGTTGTTGGGTTATTAAGCTCAAGCCTAGGAATTATTTATTTTGTTGGATTAGCTATTATTGGAGTTCTTTTCATTGTAGAGCATAAAATTATTTCACCAGATAATTTATCTCAAGTTACAATAGCATCATATGGAATTAATCAAATAGTTAGTATAGTATTATTAATATTTGGTTTGATAGATTTCTTTATTTAAGGAATTTGGAGGAATATAAATGAAGAAAGTACTAATAGGAATAACAGGTGCTAGTGGAAGCTTATATGCCAAAAGACTTATTGAGGAATTACTTCAAAAGGATATTTTTGTTTACATAGTAGCATCAGATAATGGAAAAAAAGTTATGGAATACGAAACTTCTATTAATTTAGAAACTTGGGTATATTCTTTGAAAGAAAAATATAAGAATATACAATTAGAAGATATCGATAATATGTTTTCAAATGTAGCAAGTGGATCATATAAGTTGGATGGAGTTATAATAATACCTTGCTCAATGGGAACATTAGGTGAAATTAGTAATGGAATATCTAAGAACTTAATAGCTAGAGCAGCTGATGTTGCTCTAAAAGAAAGAAGAAATTTAATAATTGTACCGAGGGAAACGCCATTTAATACTATTCATCTAGAGAATATGTTAAAGCTTTCAAAAATGGGAGCTACAATCCTTCCAGCAATGCCAGGATTTTATCATAAACCTGAAACTCTTGAGGATTTAGTGAATTTTGTTATAGGTAAAATATTAGATTATCTTTCAATTGAAAATGATCTATTTAAAAAATGGGGGAATTAGAATGTTAAGATTAAAAAAAATAATAGGACTTGCACTTGTAACTACATTAATGGGTGCAACACTAATTTCATGCAATAAAAAAGAAAAAGAAGAAGACAAAACAACATTAACAATTGGAGTTATGAGTTCTATAGATGCAGTACCTATGTTTATTTCAAAGGAAAAAGAATATTATAAAAAAGAAGGCGTAAATGTTGATATTCAAGTATTTAAGAATTCTAAAGATAGAGATGCAGCATTACAAGCTGGTACATTAGATGGAGTTATTTGTGATGAAGTTGCAGTTAATCTTTATCAAAATGCAAATTTTGATGTTAAAATAACTGGAGTAACTGATGGTAATTTTGTTTTAATTGCTGGAGCTAAATCAAATATTAAATCTTATGTAGATTTAAAAGGTAAAAGTGTAGCAATATCTGAAAAGACATGTATGGAATATACTTTAGACAAGCTACTTGAGAAAAATTCTATAGATATTAGCTCTGTAAATAAAACTGCAGTACCTGCAATTCCAACAAGATACGAAATGCTTAAAGAAGGTAAAATTGATGCAGCGCTTCTTCCTGAACCATTTTCATCATTAGCATTAAACGACGGAGGAGTGAAACTTGGAAGTGCTGTTGATGCAAATATATTCTCATCAGTTTCAGCCTTTACACAAAAAGCTATTGATAGCAAGTCAAAAGAAATTAAAAATTTCTATAAAGCATATAATGATGCGGTTAAATATATAAATTCAACACCAATTAGTGAATATGAAAAAACAGTTATAGATACTGTTGGATATCCAAAAGAAATGGCAGGAAAAATAGTTTTACCAAAGTATAGAGAAAATGTTCTACCAGATAATAAAGATTTAGAAACAGTAATTAAATGGGTAGAAGATAAAGGATTAAGTAAAAAGAGTTTAAAGCCAAGTGATTTAGTAAGTGATGTAGGAATCAAATAAAAATGATATGAAGCTCTTAGAGAGTTACTCTGGAGGTGTAGTATGTTAGAAATTAAAGATGTATCTTTTAAATATAGTTCAAGAGATAAGGCTGGGAATGATTTCCCAGCCCTTGGACCTATTAACCTAAAAATCGACTCAAAGGACATTTACGCAGTAATTGGACCTTCAGGTTGTGGAAAATCAACTTTGCTTCATGTCTTAAGCGGTGTAATTAATGGACATACAGGAGAGGTTTTTTTAGATGGGAAATTATTAAGTCCTAAAAAGCATTCAATTGGATTTATACCTCAAAGTTACGGGCTTTTACCGTGGAAAACTGTTGAAAAGAATTGCCTATTATCTCTTAAGATAAAAGGAGAAAAAGCAGAATTAAATACAAAGATTACTTCTGTATTAACTAGACTTAATATATTGGATTTAAAACATAGATATCCTAAAGAATTAAGTGGAGGACAAAAACAAAGAGTAGCTATTGCTAGAGCATTAATTATGAATCCGGATCTTCTATTAATGGATGAGCCTTTTTCAGCATTAGATGCATTGACTAGAGAAGAAGCTCAAAGTTTGTTCTTAGAGGTATGGGAAGAATATAAACCTATTACCATATTTGTTACTCATAATATTGATGAGGCTATAGCAATTGGTAATAAGATACTAATTATGTCTGAAGGGCCTGGAAAAGTTGTTGAAATAATAAATAACCCACTATTTAATCAAAAGGATATAAGAGAAAAAGAGGAATACTACAAATTATCTACTTATATAAGAAGCATCATAAAAAATGGGTGGAGGGTAAATAGTGATGAATAAACTAATAACATTCATTAAAGGTTTCATAATGTTTAATATACTATGGTATGTTATGTCATTAATAATAAATATGCAAGTTTTACCTAATCCAGTGGATGTATATAAGAATATAGGAAACCTTTATGACCAAGACTTTTTTAAACATATATCTATGAGTTTGTATAGAATTTTATTTGGACTTGGAATCTCCTTGCTAATAGGAATACCTGTGGGAATAATTATGTCATATTCAAAGAAGTGGAATAGGTTATTGAATCCACTAGTATATTTTTCTTATCCAATTCCTAAAACAGCCTTATTGCCAGTAGTAATGCTTTTGCTTGGTTTAGGAGATTCATCAAAAATAGTACTTATAGTTTTAATTGTTGTGTTTCAAGTAATTGTGACAGTTAGAGATTCTATAACAAAGATTTCCCAGGAAATATATGTACCATTAAGAAGTCTAGGAGCGTCAAAGCTTCAAATTTTGATGCATGTTACACTTCCAGCTATATTACCAGATCTATTTACAAATCTAAGGTTATCAGTAGGAACTGCACTTTCAGTATTATTCTTTTCCGAAGCATATGGAACTCATTACGGAATAGGCTATTATATACTTGATGCATGGACAAGAATAGACTATATATCAATGTATGCAGGAATAATGATAATAAGTTTAATTGGATGCTTATTATTTATTCTAATAGATGTTCTTCAAACTAAACTGTGTAGATGGAATTAGGGAAAAACTGGTGAGTAACTACTAAATAATAATTATTTTTAATAAAAATAGACAAAGAAAATCACCTATAATATAATTAATTATATACATATATAGGGTTTTTTATAGGAAACTTAACTTATTCTTGTTTGATATCAGGCACAATAAGTTATTAGTTGAACTTAAAACACTATATGATTTTATGAAAATTAGGGGTGATATAAATTTGAGAAACGTAGTAAGGGGAAATAAAAAAAGAAATTTTTTAAAGGTTTACATATGTATTTTCTTTGCGGCTTTTTTACTACTTAATTCCACTTATTTTCATAACAAAACATATGCAGCTGAAAGAGAATATAATGTCTTACTAATTAATTCATATGACAGTGCATTTACATGGACTAAAGAAGAAACTTCGGGAATTTTTAAAACACTAAATAATTCAAACATGAATATTAAAACTAATGTTGAGTATATGGACTGGAAGAACTATCCATATGATGAGAATATTGAAAATTTTAAGAATCAATTAAAATATAAATACTCAAATAAAAAGATAGATCTAATTATTACAACTGACGATGCAGCATTAGAATTTGCATTAAAGAACAGAGATGAGATTACAGGAAATGTCCCTATAGTATTTTGTGGAGTATATGGGTATTCAGCAAATTCGTTACTAAGGAGCTATAATAATATAACTGGTGTTTTAGAGAAGATAGATACTAAAGGAACCTTAAGCGCTGCGCTTAAGATTTATCCAGAAACAAAGAAGATATATGTCATTAATGATGATACAGAAAGTGGTCTTTCATCAGTAAGTGAAATAAATCAGTCAGTTAAGGAGCTAAATAAAAATTTAGAGGTTATTTCATTAGATAAAATAAGGATAAGTAATCTTGAGGAAGATTTGCCTAAGAATATTGATAATAGCGTATTTATAATGACCACATTTTCTAGGGACGTAACTGGAAAAACCGTTCAAATAGAAGATATGGCAAGAAAAATAAGCAATATCTTGGACAAGCCACTTTTTCAAGTTTATGGAATGACAAAAGGTTACGGAACAATAGGGGGGAGTTTGCTTAATGGGGAAGACCATGGAAGTAGAGCTGCTTTAATGGTGTTGGATATTTTAAAAGGAAAGTCCACAAATGAAATACCGATTTACGATAAGGTAGATTCTAAAAATATTTTTGATTATAGTGTTATGCAAAAATATAAAATTTCAGGTGGACAACTGCCAGAAAATAGTACAATTATTAATAAACCTTTTTCATTTTATGAAAGTTATAAGACTTTGGTATGGAACGTATTAGCAGTAATTTTATTACTCCTAATGTTGATTACATTTCTAATAATTAATATATTAAGCAGAAGGAAGGCTGAAAAGGAACTTATTCAAAGTAATCAAGAATTATCTGACTTGTATGAAGAATTAGCAACATCTGATGAAGAACTTAGAGCTCAGTATATTGAATTGGAAGAAAATAAAGAAATTATTGAGAAAACCGAGGAAATGTATAGACTTGTTTTTGAAACTAGTAATGATGGATTGTGGGAAATAGATTTAAAGACGAATGAAAGATTTTTTTCAGATAGATGGTATGAGATTTTTGGAATACCAAAAGAAAAGGTAAAGGATATGGAAGATTGGTACAAATTAATACACCCAGAGGATTATGAAACGGCAAAGAAGTGTATTGAGGATATTACCAATGGCTCATGTGAAGTATTTGCTAATGATTTTAGGATTATGGATAATGAAGGAAATTATAAATGGATTCATGGACGTGGAAAAGGTGTTAAGGATGCTAATGGCGTTACATATAGAATTGCTGGATCGCATTCTGATATTCATGACAAAAAAGTTCAAGAAGAGCAGATTAGACGAATGGCTTATTATGATAGTTTGACAGGATTAGTGAATAGAAGCAATTTTGAAATTCAAGTGGCTAATAAGATAAAGGATACAAAAAATAAAAGTGCATTAATATTTATGGATTTAGATAATTTTAAAAATATTAATGATTCCTTTGGACACACCTTAGGAGATGAACTCATTATTCAAGTGGCAAATATCTTAAAAAATATTATCAATGAAAAAGGTATAGTAGGAAGACTTGGAGGAGACGAATTCTTAATTTTATTAACTGACATAAAAGATAATAGTTATGTTGAGAATATGTTGGATGAAATAATAAATAGATTTAATAAAAAGATATTAATTGATGAAGGTTCTATTTCTACATCAGCTAGTTTTGGAATTGCATTGTATCCGACAGATGGGGATAATTTTGAATATTTACTTAAGAATGCAGATACTGCAATGTATAAAGCTAAAGAGTACGGCAAAAGAAAATTTGTGTTTTTTGAACAGTGGATGAATGACGATATTACTGAGATGGTAGTTTTAGAGAATTTGATGAGACAGGCTCTAGTAAACAAGGAGTTTACTTTAAATTTTCAACCTAAATTTTGTTTGAGTAATGATAAAATTCAAGGGTTTGAAGCATTAATTAGGTGGAATAGCCCAAGTGCAGGATTTATTTCACCATTGAAGTTTATACCGCTGGCTGAAAAAACAGGATTGATTGTTCCAATAGGTAGGTGGGTAATAGAGAAAGCTTGCGATTTTTTGAAAACCATGCATTCTATGGGATATGATGAAATAGATGTTTCAATAAATGTATCTGTAATTCAGTTATTACAAGAAGATTTTATACCTATGTTTAAATCAATAATCTTAGAGAAGAACATTGATCCAAGAACTATACATATTGAAATAACTGAGTCAGTACTTATGGAATCAATAGATACAAATATCTATAAAATTGAAGAACTGAAAAAAATGGGAGTAAAGATATATTTAGATGACTTTGGTAAGGGTTATTCATCTTTAACTTACCTAAAGGATATGAATTTTGATGTACTAAAAATTGATAAAGTCTTTATTGACGAAATAAGCGAGAATAAGAATTATCGAGATGGTGATTCAAGTATTGTGGGAACAATTATTAAATTAGCACATCAAATGGGCCTTAAGGTTGTCGCTGAAGGAGTAGAAGTAAAAGAACAGTATGATTATTTAACTCAAAATAAATGCGATTATATTCAAGGTTATTATATATCTAAACCAATTGAACTTTGTAAAATTCAAGAGTTAATGGATAAGTATAAATAGAAAATAAAGATGGGTAACAAGTATTAGTATAGTTGTTAACCATCTTTTTTATTTAATTATTATCTATATCTAAATTCCAGTTTGAAGCTAATTCGTCAAGAATATCGTGAAGTACCTTACCAATTTTGGAATAAGACTCATCGCTTAGATTAGCTAAAGAAATACGTATGGACCATTCTGGTCCTTGGAAGCCACTTCCGCTTAATAAAACGATTGAGGACTCTTCTGCAAGTCTAAAGAGTATATCAACTGGTTTATGATTTTTTTCTAAATAATTAGCAAAGCCTTTTCCATAATTATATGAAGCCCACTCAAGTAAATCAAATTCAGTATAATATGCTGCATCATATGGATCTTCTCTAAGATCTAATCCAAGACTCTTAAATAGAAGCTTTTGTCTATTTCTACAAATATTTTTAGTTAAGTTTTTATATCTATTTTCTTTATCTAATAAAGCAAAAATACAGAAAAAAACCATTTGAACTTGTTGAGGAGTAGAAAGTCCAGCGGTATGATTAAGGGCTACCTGTCTGCTATCAGCAACAATTCTATCTATAAAGGGAATGTCAGAAGGATTTGTAGAAAGTGCACTATATCTTATATTTAATTCCTTCTTAAGTTCCTCAGGTAAGTCTTTTATTAATTTATCAAATACATTATCTTCATGTAGAGCAATTGTGCCTAAGCGCCAACCTGTAACTCCAAAGTATTTAGAAAATGAATAAACACCTATTGTATTATAAGGAAGATCCGCCATTAAGGAACGGAAATTATCAACGAATGTTCCATAAACATCATCAGAGATTATCATTAAGTTAGGATTATCTCTTGTTACTATTTCTTTAATATAATTAACTGATTCAGGATTAATAGCAACGGATGGGGGATTACTTGGATTAACTACAAATAAAGCTTTAATTGATTTATTTGAAAGTTTATTTAGTTCTGATTTAGGGTATTGCCATGTATGCGTACCATCCCTTGTGGTTGCAGTTGCTTTTATGTATTCAATTTTAAAATCATACCTAGGGAGGAGAGGAATCTCTAAATATGGAGTAAATATAGGAACCATTAATGCTATAGTATCTCCTCTAGATAGTAATTCATTTGCGATTAATGAATCAAAGATATAACACATAGCTGCTGTAGCTCCTTCTACTCCAAAAATCTTAAATTTACCAGCGGGTGGTTTATTGTAGCACATTTCCTGCACTAGGTATTCGTGTATGATTTTTTCAGTATGAGTGAGCATTCTATCAGGGCTAGGATAATTATCTCCAATTATTCCATCAGTAAGTTCAAAAATCCAATCATCCTCAGAAAAACCTTCTCGCTTTGCTCCATAATCTATGATACCTTCTAGAAGCTTAATCCCAGGAAGATTATTATTTTCATTTATATATTTTCTTAAACGCTCACCAATTCCTTTTTTTTGTGCCATTCCAGCTAAATCGTTATCTTGCCAAGTTCTTTTACACTCTTCAATAGCAAAATTACCAAAGGTAAAGAATGCTTCCCTAGGAGTAGATGATATCCAATTGGGATTTCCTCTTCCTGCATCTAATAAAGTATGAGCAATTTTTTTCTTTGGTCCATTAGCAAGTGCAATTAGTTTATCTTTAAATTCAAACGGACTGACTTTCCCATAGATTTTTTCAATTTCTTTTCTTTGAATATTAACTGTTTCCATAATATAGTCCTCCAAATACGAAAAAATATATGTTTATTATCTGCTATTTTAAATTTAAAATTCTTGGGGACGGTTAACATTTATTTTGAATAAAAATGTTAACCGTCCCTAAATAATCTTTAACATTAGAACAATAGAAGATTAACATCTCTTGGTTACTATTATCTTAGTTAAAGTATTTTTTTATATTTAAACGAAAAATGATAGTTAAGGAAGTGAAAGGTATGAATTTAGTTTTTGCAGTTATAAGTGATACGCATATAAAAAGTTTAAATTCTAGAGAACATGAAAAACTTAAGGATGCATTAATGTTTATTAACTCTAGGGAGACAAATATTGATGCCTTAGTTATTGCTGGAGATATTACTAATATGGGAACTAAGAGAGCCTATAAGGGTTTTAGAAGTATAATAGATACTTATATTAATAAAACTGTAGAGAAAATCTTGGTAATGGGAAATCATGATTATTTAGGCCTTACAAATATAAAAGGAGCTCAAAAGAGATTTTATGAGAATACTGGAGAAAAAATTCATAGTCATAAGATAATTAAAGGATATCATTTTATTTCTATAAGCACTGAAGGAAGAAGAATTTGTGGAGTTTTTGGTGATTCACTTAAGAGGTGGCTTTCAGAACAACTGAAACTTGCACATGAAAGTGACCCTAAAAAACCAATTTTTTTAACTGTTCATCAAAGTATAAAGGGTACGGTGTATGGTAGCTCAAGTTGGGGTAATGGAGATTTATATGAAATTATAGAGGAATATCCACAAGTAATTGTATTCTCCGGACATTCACATCACCCAACTAATGATGAAAGAGCAATTCACCAGCAGGATTTTACTTCAGTTTCAGTAGGGTCAACAAGTTATGTTCAATTAGAGGGGGAAGGACTCCTTGGAGGAATACCCAGTTTAGCAGAGGAGTTTTCCCAAGGAATAATGGTTAATGTGGAAAATAATCAAGTTAGATTTTCTATACTAGATTTCTCCACTAAGTGTATGTTTAAAGACAAATGGATAATTGATGAACCAAGCGAAAAAAGTAAGTTTAAATATACAGAAAAAAGAGAGAAAAATAGAAGAAGGCCGTACTTTGGTAATACTAGTGCAATTGAAATCAGAAATATTGGATGTAATTGGATTGATATTAAATTCACTCAAGCCAGACACGAAGATTTTGTTCATTCATATATTATTAAAGTAATAGATGTAGAGAAAGAAGTTCTAGTCAAGGAAACTAGAGTTTTTTCTGATTATTATCTTGCCACTCGGAATTTATATTTTGAATTTAGACAAAAGCAGTTGAGACCGAATAGAAAGTATATGATAATAGTAAAAGCAATAGAATCCTTTGGAAATGAAAGTGAAGATTTTCTTTTGCTCTTATTTATAACAAGAGATATACTAATAAAAAAAATATTACAGAAGAGTAAGCCTATTTGGGTAAACAGCGCTTCTGAATTAAATTATTAGAATAAATGTAATATATTGAAAAGTATTCTTTTTATAAGGTATAATGAGTTGGTAATTATAATAATATTAATATTACAGCAATGATAACTTATTAAGGAGGACAATTACTTGGAGAATAGTAAAAAGATAAGTATCAGATACTTGAAAAAGAATGCACTAAAATCATTAAAAGGCAAATGGGGCCTAGCTATAGGTGCAACTGTCTTAGGCGGAATCATAATGTCATTACCTTCATTTATTGTTTCAGCATTTACAACTAATTCATTATTGAAAATGGCAAATGAGTTTGAGCAAAGAGGATATAATTATAACTATAATTATAATTACGATTTTAATTATGATTTTAGTAGAATGTTTCAAGTTCAGGCATCAAATACAGGGCTAATAATGATTTTATCACTTCTAGTTGCTGGTGCAATTAGATTTGGGTTAACTAGATTTAATCTTAATTTAATTAGAGATTCAAAGCCTAGAATTGAGGATATATTCAGTGGATTCAAGAAGTATCTAAAAACTTTTTTGATTAACCTACTCCTATATATATTTAGATTTTTATGGGGATTATTATTGGCACTTCCGATAATTGTATTTGTAATTTTATTTGTAATTAGTGTCATTAAAAATGATGATGTTTCAGTTGCAGCTGTAGTATTACTTTATTTAGGAATATTGGCTTCGGTAATAGTATTACAGATATTCTTATCAAGATATGCAATGGCATTTTATATTTTTAATGATAATGATGAAATTGATGTAATGGATTCGTTGAATATGAGCATTGAACTTATGGTAGGGAAGAAGATAAAGTTCTTTCTAATGCAACTTAGCTTTATAGGCTGGGGCATACTTGCTGTATTGTCATGTGGTATAGGTTTCCTTTGGTTGATACCATATATGAGAGCTACTGAAGCTTGTTTCTATCAAGAAATAACTGGCTATAAAGAAAATGTAGACGTAATAGAACTTTAAAATTAATTAATAATAATAAAAGCTATAGAAAGTATCATCTTGGTACATGTCTATGGCTTTTTTATTTTTAAAAAAATTATATTAATTAAGAATCCTCAAAAAGGTTATTAGGTTGGATTATTTTTTCATGAGTATAAATAAAAAAATGAATTTTTGATATCAATATATGCAATAATTATTTTAAAACCTTCATATTTCATGAATTACAAATAATTACAAATAGCTAGATTTATTAAATTTCTTTAGTTATGTATATCTTCCTAAAGATAGTAATATAGGCAAATTACAAGAAGAATAAAAATTATGAATTTGTTAATATTTATTGTTTGACTATTTGAAGTTTATTAAGTATAATTTTTATATTATGCAATTCATAATATCACATCTTTCAAAAATGGATATTATGAAAGATAAAAAATAGTATCTTAGGGGGTAAAAAATATGATTAAGAAAACTTTATCTATACTTGCAGCGATAACAATCGCAGCATCAATTTTTACAGGATGTGGAAAGAAAAATGATGACACTGCATCTAAGAAATATATCATATCTACAGATGTAACTTTCGCACCATTTGAATTTGAACAAGATGGAAAATACACTGGTATTGATGTGGATCTTTTAGCTGCAATTGCAAAAGATCAAGGATTTGATTATGAATTAAAACCAATGGATTTCAACGGAATTATTCCAGCTTTAACTTCAAATCAAATTGATGCAGCTATCGCAGGTATGAGTATAACTGATGAAAGAAAGAAGTCGGTTGATTTCTCAGAACCATATTTTGAATCAGGGGTTTCAATGGCTGTTGGCGTTGATAATAACTCAATAAAATCACTAGATGATTTAAAAGGAAAAACTGTTGCTGTAAAGAAAGGTACTGCAGGGGCAAAATTTGCAGAAGGACTTAAGGACAAGTACGGTTTAAATATTAAATATTTCGATAACTCACCAAATATGTACCAAGAAGTTGCTAATAAGAATTCTGATGTACTATTTGAAGATTATCCAGTTATAGCTTATAAAATTTCTTTAGATAAAGATAAGCCTACACTAAAAGTAGTTGGTGACAAACAAGATCTTAATTCTTATGGATTTGCTGTAAATAAAGGCAAAAATAAAGAATTATTAGATAAATTTAACGCTGGATTAAAGAAGTTAAAAGAAAATGGAGAATATGACAAAATATTAGCAAAATATTTAAAATAGCAGAAAAGGAGGCTAACTATGGAATTTATGACGTTATTACAAGATAGCTTTCCTAGTTTATTAAGCGGATTACTTGTAACATTAAAAATCACAATTTTTTCTCTAGTATTTGCTTCAATAATCGGTTTGGTGGTTGGATTATTAAACATATCAAGTAATAAAATTCTTAAAAGAATAGCAGTAATATATATAGATATTATTAGAGGTACTCCACTAATAGTTCAGGCATTTTTCATATATTTTGGTATACCAAGTGTTATGGGTATTAGGATTGACCCTGTATTAGCAGGTATTATTGCATTAAGCTTAAATGCAGGTGCATATATGGCTGAAATATTTAGAGCAGGTATACAATCAGTTCATAAAGGACAAATGGAAGCCGCAAGAAGCTTAGGATTAAGTTACGGAAAAGCAATGAGAAAAGTAATCTTACCTCAAGCTATAAGAACAATGATACCTTCAATTATAAATCAGTTCATTATTTCGTTAAAAGATACTTCTATACTATCAGTTATAGGATTAAGGGAATTAACGCAAAGTGGACAAATTATAATAGCTTCAAACTTTAAATCTTTTCAAATATGGTTAATTGTTGGAGTTATGTACTTTATTATAATTACTACAATATCTATAATTTCAAAGAGAATTGAAAGGAGATTAAGCTATGATCACAGTCAAAGGGCTTAAGAAGCACTATGGAAAATTAGAAGTTCTTAAAGGCATTGATCTAGAAGTGAATGAAGGAGAAGTGCTATGTTTGATAGGACCTTCAGGATCAGGTAAGAGTACTCTGTTAAGATGCTTAAACTCCCTAGAGGAAGTAACTGAAGGACATGTTATGATAAATAGCAAAGAAATTACTGGAAAGGGTGTAGATATAAATAAATTAAGAGAAGAAATTGGGATGGTTTTTCAATCTTTTAATTTATTTCCACATCTTAATGTGTTGAAAAATATCACACTTGCGCCAACTGAACTAAATAAGCTTTCTAAAGAAGAGGCGGAAAGCAAGGCTATGGAATTGCTAAGAAAAGTAGGGTTAGAGGAAAAAAGTCATGTTTTCCCTCAAAGTTTATCAGGTGGACAACAACAGAGAGTAGCTATTGCTAGAGCTTTAGCTATGAATCCTAAAATAATGTTGTTTGATGAGCCTACATCAGCATTAGATCCAGAAATGGTTGGTGAAGTTTTAAATGTAATGAAAGAACTAGCAAATGAAGGAATGACGATGGTTGTTGTAACTCACGAAATGGGATTTGCTAGGGAAGTAGGGGATAGAGTAATATTCATGGATGGTGGATACATTGTTGAACAAGGTAAGCCAGAAGAAGTATTTAACAACCCTCAAAATCAAAGAACTATAGATTTCTTAAATAAAGTTTTGTAGAAAAAGAGATGGATTAAACCATCTCTTTTTTATTATAACAAAAACTCTTTTTGTTATAATATCATAGCTATTGCAATCATAGAATATTATTGTAGTAATTTTAAGGGGTTATTTATGATTAAAATAACGATAGGAATAGATGTTAAGAATCCTAAAGAAGTAGCTATGAATCATGGAATACCAGGTTTTATTCCAAATGAATTAATAAAAGGAAAGGTTGAGGATGAAATTAAAAATGAGATTGTCAAAAAGTTAAAGGTAGCAATCTTTGAAGAACTTAGAAGGAATGGGGTTGAATCTAAAATAGATATACGTTAAACAGGAAATGTTAAAGCCATCCATATAATATGGATGGCTTATTTTATGATTTAGCTATTTCTGCTTTAAGATCTTTTCCTTTTATTTTGGAAGTTTGAAGAGACTTTAAAACTTTAGAACCTTTTCCATTTAAAATATCTACATATGAAACATTCTCTTGGACATCAATTATTCCAATGTCATCTATTGATACATCAGGAATTTTACATAAGGCGCCAACTATGTCTCCAGGACGGATTTTTTTCTTTTTGCCTCCATTTAAGTAGATTTTTGTAATACCAGCTTTAACTTCTTTTTTATTTCTAGTTGTTATATTTTTAAAGCTTTCATTTTTTAATTTAAAGGATTCCTTATTAGGAAGGAAATCCTCTTTTGCAGGTGGGGTTAACTTTGGAATTTCATAATTTATATATTCTTCAAGTTCTTTTAAAAATCTATCTTCATATGGAGTAACAAAGGTTAAAGCTCTTCCTGTATTACCCGCCCTTCCAGTTCTACCTATTCTATGTACATATTTTTCTTTTTCCATAGGAATATCATAATTTATTACTAAAGAAATCTTCTCTACATCTATTCCCCTAGCTGCGATGTCTGTAGCTACCAAAAATCTATAACTACCAGCTTTAAAATCCTCTAAGGTTTTAATTCTATCTTTTTGAAGCATACCACCATGAAGCTCTTTAACTGGATATGTTTTATTCTTTAATTTAGAATAGACTTCGCTTACTTTATCTTGAGTGCCACAAAATAAAATAGCACTATCAGGGTTTTCTTTAAGAAGAACTTTTTCAAGTAAAGAAAATTTATCAGTTTCTTTTACTAAATAATAGCCCTGATTAATTCTATCAATCTTTGATCCTTCTGGCTTAATTTCAATAAGTTTAGGATTATTCATATACTTAGTATATACTTCCTTAATTTTATCTGGCATTGTAGCTGAAAATAGCATATTAATTCTGTTTTTAGGAAGTGAGGATAGAATCTCTTCAACCTGTTCTAAAAATCCCATATTAAGCATTTCATCAGCTTCATCTAGAACTAAAAACGAAATGTCATCAGTTACTAAAGTTCCTCTATTTATATGATCTATTATACGACCTGGAGTTCCGACAACTATATGAACTCTTTGTTTAAGTTCATTTATTTGTGTAGTGAAGGGTTGCTTTCCAAATATGGCTGAAGCTCTTATCTTTTTATAACGACCAATGTTGCTAATATCTTCTTTTACTTGAATAGCAAGCTCTCTTGTAGGAGTTAGAACTAATGCTTTAGGATTTTTAATTTCTGTATCAATTAAGTTGCATAGAGGAATAGCGAAAGCAGCAGTTTTACCACTACCAGTTTCCGCTTTAACAACGATGTCTTGTTTTTTTAAAGCTAGTGGAATAACCTCTTGCTGTACTTTTGATGGATGCATATAAGATAGCTCATTAAGGGCTTTTAAAATTTCATCTTTTATACTGTAGTTTTTAAAATCTAATATATCATTATTCAATGTAATCACCTTTTCTATAGTTTTAATTCGTCACTCTATATTATCACTAGTTTTTATGAAAATAAATACTTTTTAACAAAATCTAATTGACAGAGAAAAGTATAGATGGTATTATAAATTAAAACATAGTAAATCTATATGAATATTAGGAATAGGGGAGAAAAGTATGAAAAAAATAGCTTTATTAATTGGAACTATATTAATCGCGTCAGTAGGTTTAGTTGCTTGTTCATCAAAAAGCAATGAAGCGAAATCAAATAACTTATTAGATACTATTAAAAAAGAGGGTGTAATTAAAATAGGAACAGAAGGTACTTATGCACCTTACACTTTCCATGATAGTACAGGTAAGCTTACTGGATTTGATGTTGAAATAGCTCAAGAAATTGCTAAAAGAATTGGTGTAAAGCCAGAATTCGTTGAAACAAAATGGGATGGAATGCTTGCAGGACTTGATGCAAAAAGATTTGATATTGTTGTAAATGAAGTTGGAATTAATGATGAAAGAAAACAAAAATATGATTTTTCTGATCCATATGTAACTTCAAAAGCGTTATTAATAGTAAAGGGTGATAATACATCAATAAAATCTTTTGATGACCTTAAAGGTAAGAAAGCAGCTCAAACATTAACAAGTAACTTTGGTAAACTTGCTAAAGCAAGCGGAGCTGATATAGTAGAAGCTGATGGATTTAATCAATCGATCGATTTATTAACTTCAGGTAGAGTAGATGCTACTATAAATGATAGTTTATCTTACTATGACTTAAAGAAACAAAAACCAGACCTTCAAGTAAAAATAGCAGCAGAATATAAAGATGCTGATCAAAGTGCAGTTTTAATAAACAAGGGAAACAAAGAATTAGTAGATGCAGTAAACAAAGCTTTAGCAGATATGAAGAGTGATGGTACTTACTTAGAAATATCTAAAAAGTACTTTAATGAAGATGTATCTAAATAGGCATAATTATGAACTTAGATGCTAGAATAATTCAGATTCTTACAGATTCATTTTGGCCAATATTAAAGGCAGGTTTGGTTTTTACCATACCTGTCACTATTGTTTCCTTTGCATTAGGTTTAATTGTTGCTCTTTTGACTGCACTAGCAAGAATTTCAAATATTAAAATACTTAGTGCCATAGCTAGATTTTATGTGTGGATTATTAGAGGAACCCCACTATTAGTTCAATTATTTATAATATTTTATGGATTGCCAAATGCCGGAATAACTCTTGATCCGTTACCTTCAGCAATTATAGCATTCACTTTAAGTGTAGGAGCTTATAATTCAGAAGTAATTAGAGCGGCAATATTATCAATTCCAAAGGGGCAATGGGAATCAGCATTCTCTATAGGAATGACTAAAACACAAGCCATAAGAAGGATAATTTTACCGCAGGCAGCTAGGGTTTCAGTTCCACCACTTTCTAATTCATTTATTAGTTTAGTAAAGGACACTTCACTAGCAGCAACGATTACCTTAACTGAAATGTTTCAGGTGGCTCAAAGAGTTACAGCAACAACTTATGAACCATTATGGCTTTATAGTGAAGCAGCAGTAATATACCTTATATTCTGTACTATACTTTCAGCTATTCAAAAAAGACTTGAAACAAAACTTGATAGATTTGTTGCAAAATAATGGAGGTAGAAAATGATTAATGTTAAAAATTTAGATAAGGCATTTGGGAATAATCATATATTGAAATCCGTTAATTTGCAGGTAAATGAAGGTGAAACAACTGTAATAATAGGACCTTCAGGTTCAGGAAAAACTACACTTCTTCGTTGTATGAATTTACTTGAGATTCCTAATGACGGAGAAATAACTCTTGGAGAAGTTACTTTAGGATTTTCAAATAATAAAAAGTTAACTGAAAAAGAAATTATTTCATTGCGTAAACAAACAGGAATGGTATTTCAAGGCTTTAATTTATTCCCTCATATGACAGTTATTAATAACATTATGGAAGGACAAGTTACTGTTCTAAAAAGAAGTAAGGAAGAAGCAAAAAAGAAAGCTGAGATTCTTTTAGAAAAGGTTGGACTCGCGGAAAAGGCCAACAGCTATCCTTATGAATTATCTGGAGGACAGCAGCAAAGAGTTGCAATAGCTAGAGCAATGGCCATGGATCCTAAAATATTACTTTTTGATGAGCCGACTTCAGCATTAGACCCCGAGCTTGAAGCAGAAGTCTTAAAAGTAATTAAAGAACTGGCTAAAGAAGGTATGACAATGATTGTTGTTACTCATAATATGAATTTTGCTAGAGATGTAGCAAATAAAGTAGTTTTTATGGAAGAAGGAATAATAATTCAAGAAGGCACCCCAGGAGAAATATTTAATCACACTGAAAATGATAGAATGAAAAGATTTTTAAATATAGTTGGTTAAGAGGAAGGCTAGATATTAGTCTTCCTTTTTTGATTTATATTTTTCTTTTGGTGTAAAATAATAATTATAGGGTTTTAATTTCAATTAATATTGGAGGTGGTTTTATGGTGGAACTAGCTTTATTAGGAACAGGTGGTGGTATGCCTATGCCATCAAGATTTCTATCAGCCGTATTAATTAATTATTCAGGTAGAAAGATATTAGTTGATGTTGGTGAAGGGACTCAAGTATCAATGAGAATATTAGGATGGGGATTTAAAAGTGTAGATGTTATATGCATAACACATGGACATGGAGATCATATAGTTGGATTACCTGGACTTTTAGCTACAATAGGTAATAGTGGAAGAACAGAGCCACTTACAATAATTGGCCCTAAGGGAATAGAACTAATAATTACAGGGTTAAGAGTTATAGTGCCATATTTACCCTATGAAATAGAAATAATAGAGGATCCTAAAGAAACAATTGATTTATTTAAAAATAATCCTATTAATATAGAGACGATAGAACTTGACCATTCAGCACCATGTCTAGGGTACAAATTCTATATTAAAAGAAATGCAAAGTTTGATGTAGAGAAAGCCATGAAAAATAATGTTCCTAAGCATTTTTGGAACATTCTTCAAAAAGGAAATGTATGTGAGGAAGAGGGAAATATATATTTACCAGAAATGGTTATGGGTGAAGAAAGGAATGGAATTAAAGTTAGTGTAATTACAGATACAAGACCAATAGAAGAAATAAAAAAGTTTATAGAGAATAGTGCACTTTTCATTTGTGAAGGGACTTATGGAGATGAAGATGATTTACCCAAGGCTATAAAAAATAAGCATATGACTTTTAGTGAAGCAGCTACATTAGCGAAAGAAGGAAATGTAAAAGAATTATTACTAACACATTTCTCGCCAGCTATGAATGAGCCTAATATTTATGTGGAGAATGCAAGAAAAATATTTTATAATACTACTATTGGATACGATAGAATGATAAAAAGTTTAGCCTTTGAATAGTTAATAGGAGATAAGTAATTGAGAAAAGTAATAAATAAACTTAAATCAGAAGCTAGTAAAATGAAAAAAGAAGTAACTGCACTTATTATTGCATACAAGAGAAATGATGTGCCTTTAATAGCAAAAATTTTAGCAATTATTATAGTTGCTTATGCAGTTAGCCCAATAGATTTAATTCCAGACTTTATTCCTGTACTGGGTTATTTAGATGATATTATACTGATTCCTTTAGGAATTACTTTGGTTTTGAAATTAATACCTAGAGAAATAATGGAAGAGTGTAGAGAAGAGGCAAAAAAAGAAATAGATAAAAAGAGTAAAATTGGAATGTTAGGAGTCATATTAACTTTAGCAGTATGGGCAGTAGTAGCATTTACTATCATAAAAGCATATTTTAAATAAATGAATAAAAACATTGACAAAGTAAATAAGTGGGAATATTATATTATTAACAATTGAATAGAGATAAATCTATGAGTAAGAGTAGTAGCTTAAAAAGAAGTTTTCAGAGAGTAAGTGGTTGGTGTGAACTTACAGCAGATTTTTTTGTGAATGGACTTACGAGAGTGAGCTGAAATTTTAGTATGCAATACGTTTTCCTACGTTACAGGGATAGGATATGAAAGTATCTGATAATGAGATGGTATAATTATATCTATTTTTATATAGATTTTTATACTAACTGAGGTGGCAACGCGATAATTCGCCCTCTACAGAAATAATTTTTCTGTAGAGGGCTTTTTTATTTTTATATTTTAACAAAGGGGGCTATTTTATGGATTTTAAAAATTATTTATTAAGAGTAGCATCAGGGGAAAGTCTTAATAAAACTGAAGCTAAAGAAGCCGTGAATTATATGTTTTCTGAAGATTCTACAGAAGGAGAGATTGGGGGATTTCTTTTAGCTCTAAAAACAAAAGGTGAAAGTTATGAAGAGATAGCAGGAATGGCAGAAGGCATGAGAGAAAATGCATTGAAATTTAAAGAGATGAAAGGGTTATTTGACAATTGTGGAACAGGCGGTGACTGTAGCGGTACCTTTAATATTTCAACAACTAATAGTTTCTTACTAGCTGCTGCAGGGGTTAAGGTAGCTAAGCATGGTAATAGATCCATCTCATCTAAAAGTGGATCAGCTGATTTATTAAAGTCTCTTGGGGTTAACATTAATTTGCCGAAAGAAGGTATTGAAAAGCTACTAGAGGATATTGGAATTGTTTTTATTTTTGCACCGAATATGCAACCTAAATTCAAAAAGATTATGCAAGTTAGAAGAGATTTGAAGATACCAACTGTATTCAATATATTAGGTCCTTTAGCAAATCCATTTATACTAGAATCTCAATTGTTAGGAGTATATAAAAAGGAACTAATAAAGCCTATAGCTGAGGCATTAAAATCAATGGGGAGAACTGGAATTGTAGTAAATGGCGAGGATAGATTAGATGAAGGGACGTTAACAGGAGAAACCTATTTAGGAATAATATCAAAGGATTCAATTGAATATAGAACAATTACACCTGAAAGCTTAGGTTTTAAGAGAATAAGCTTAGAGGATATTAAAGGAGGAGAGCCCGAATTTAATAAGTTAATTTCATTAGATGTATTAAGCGGTAAAAAGGGTCCATGCAGAGATACAGTAGTTTTTAATGGGGCATTAGGTTTATTAGCAGCAAATAAAGTATCTAGCATAGAAGAAGGAATTTCACTATCAGAAGAGCTTATTGATTCTAAAAAAGCATTGATTAAGCTTAATGAACTAATTGAGGGGAGCCAGAAATATGCATAATATCTTAATGGAGATTATATCAAAGAAAAGAGAAGATTTAAAACTTTTAAATAGAGAAGATATTCATGCAAAGGCTATGGAATTAAAAGATAGGAAAGGAGTTTCATTAAGAGAGTGTTTATTAAAATCAAGTTCAATAGGAGTTATAGCAGAAATAAAAAAGGCTTCACCATCAAAAGGAAATTTAAATTTAGATTTAAATGTTGAAGAAACAGCTAAGCTTTATGAAGAGAGTGGGGCTTCGGGAGTATCTGTTTTAACTGAAGAAAGATATTTTAAGGGTAGCTATAGTGATTTGGAAAAAGCAAGAAAGATATTAACAATTCCTATTCTAAATAAAGATTTTTTTGTGGATAAAATTCAAATTGATCTTTGCAAGATATATGGTGGGGATGTGATTTTATTAATCCTTAAGGCACTAACTCAAGATGAAGCTAAGGAAATGCTTGAGTATGCACACTATATGAATTTAGAAGTGTTAATGGAAGTCCATGATGAAGAAGAATTGTTTAGGGCAAAGGAACTTAGGCCAGATATTATTGGAATAAATAATAGAAACCTAGAAACTTTTAATGTAACCTTAGATACTACAATAAATTTATCAAACAATATTGGAGAGGAAGAACTCATTATATCTGAAAGTGGTATAAAAACCAAAGAGGATGTGGAAAAACTTAAAGCTCATGGAGTAAAGGGAATATTAGTAGGTGAAACTTTTGTAACATCAAGCAACTTAAAAGAAACCTTTAAGGAGCTAAAATTATAATGGTTAAGATAAAAATTTGTGGGATAAGAGATGAAGAAACAGCAAAATTTACTGAGGATTTAGGGGTAGATGCATTAGGTTTTATACTCTGTCCCTCCAAAAGAAGAATTGAAATAAAAGAGTTAAAAGAAATTACTAAAAGTTTAAAATCAGATGTTGATAAAGTTGGGGTTTTTGTAAATCAATCAGAGGATTATATAAAGGAAGCTTACTATGATGGCAGCTTAACCATGGTTCAACTACACGGAGAGGAAGATGAAGGCTTTATAAAAAGGTTACCTTTCACAGTTATTAAAGCATTTAATGTTGAAAATCTTGAAGAAATAAAAAGAGCATTAGCATTTGAAGTACCATACATTCTTTTGGAGGGGAAAGGAAATGAAAGAGGAGGAAATGGGAATAGTTTTTCATGGGAACTACTTGGAACACTTTCTAAAGAAGAAAGAAACAGAATAATTCTTGCTGGGGGATTAAATGCAGGAAATGTACAGGAAGCAATAAGTTTAGCTAATCCTTATATGGTGGATGCATCTTCAAGTTTAGAAGTTGATGGAGTTAAAAATAAGGATAAAATAGAGGGGTTTATAAATAAAATAAGGGGGCTTAAATATGAAATATAATTTACCAGATGAAAAAGGACATTTTAGTATATATGGGGGACGATTTGTAGGGGAGACGTTAATAGAACCATTAAGAGAGCTAGAAGGATATTACAATGAAGCTATAAGTGATGAGAATTTTAAAAAAGAACTTGATTATTACCTGAAAAATTATGTGGGAAGAGAAACTCCTTTATATTTTGCTGAAAGGCTAACCGAATATTGTGGAGGAGCTAAAATCTATTTAAAAAGAGAAGATTTAAATCATACTGGAGCTCATAAAATTAACAATACATTAGGGCAAGCCCTTTTAGCATTAAGAATGGGGAAAAAGAAAGTAGTTGCCGAAACTGGGGCAGGTCAGCATGGAGTTGCAACCGCAACAATTGCTGCAATGTTTAATCTAAAATGCATTGTTTTTATGGGGGCAGAGGATGTAAAAAGACAAGCATTAAATGTATTTAGAATGAAACTATTAGGAGCAGAGGTTGTATCGGTTCATAGCGGAAACAAAACGCTAAAAGATGCATGCAATGAGGCATTAAGATATTGGGCTGAAAATGTAGAGGATACAAATTATATTTTAGGTTCAGCGTTAGGACCTCATCCATATCCAAGAATGGTAAGAGATTTTCAAAGTGTAATAGGTAAAGAGACAAAAGAACAAATATTAAAAGTAGAAGGAAGACTTCCAGATTCAATAGTAGCTTGCGTCGGTGGAGGAAGTAATTCAATAGGAATGTTTTATCCATTTATTGAAGATAAAGAGGTTGAACTTATAGGAGTTGAGGCTGGAGGATTGGGAATCGAAACGGGTGAACATGCAGCGACAATTGCAAAAGGGGAAAAAGGTATACTTCATGGAGCACTTATGTATCTTTTGCAAGATGAAGATGGCCAGGTGATTGAACCATATTCTATTTCGGCAGGATTAGATTACCCAGGAGTTGGACCTGAACATTGCTATTTAAATGATATAAAAAGAGCTAAATACTATCCAATTAATGATGATGAAGCACTTAAGAGTTTTGAATTGCTTTCAAAACTTGAAGGAATAATTCCAGCCTTAGAGTCTGCTCATGCGGTAGCATATGCCTTGAAGAAAGCAAAAGAAATGAGTAAGGACGAAATTTTAGTTGTTTGTCTCTCTGGAAGAGGAGATAAAGATGTTGAGAGAGTAAGTGAGCTTTTTGGGGGTGCAGGTAATGAGTAATTTAGGAGAACTTTTAAAAGAGAAGATTAATAATGGTGAGAAAGCATTCATTCCTTATATTATGGTCGGAGAGGATGGTTTAGACAGAAGCTATAACGATATATTGTTTTTTGAAGAAGCTGGAGCGACATTGATTGAATTAGGAATTCCTTTTTCAGATCCAACTTCAGATGGAAAGGTAATTCAGGAAAGTGGTATAAAAGCATTAAAGAATGGAGTAAATGTTGATAAAGTATTTGAGTTAATTAAAAGAGTAAGGGAAGTATCTAATATACCTTTAGTCATAATGAGTTATATTAATCCAATATTTAAGTATGGATTAGAAGAATTTTTTAAAACCTCAAAGGAAGTAAACCTTCAAGGAGTTATTTTGCCAGATGTGCCTATAGAAGAAAAAGACTTTATAGAAGAATACATTAATAAATATGAAATAGCCTATATACCTTTATATTCTCCAACAACTCCAAAATCAAGAGTGAAAGATTTATGTTCAAATGGAGAAGGTTTTTTATATGTTGTAACCTCACTTGGAGTAACAGGAGAAAAAGAAATAGATAAAAAGGCGTTAGAAGAAGAATTTAATTTGATAAGAAAAGAAGCCACATTACCTTTAATGGCTGGCTTTGGAATAAGTAGTAAGGAAGATGTGAAAGAGATTATTAAATATGCTGATGGGGTTATTGTAGGGACTAAGATTATAAAATTACTACGAGAAAATGATTATAATACTTTAGATGAACTTATAAAGGCATCAAAATCATGATGGAAAGAATTGAGGAACAGTATATAACTCCTAGCAATATTGAAATTACTACTTATAAAGAAGAATTAGAATTTAAGGATTTAAGCTTTTTAGAAGAAGAGATTAATACAAATAAAGGGGCTTTATTTTCATCTAACTATGAATATCCCAATAGATATTCAAGATGGGAAGCAGCAGTAGTTAATCCTTATTTAGAGATAAGAGCTTCAGGGTTAAAAGGGGAAATTACAGCACTTAATTTAGGTGGGAAAGAGTTATTAAAGATTGTATATGAAATGATTTGTAATATAAGCGGAATATCCTTAATGAAAGAAGAAGAGAAAATCTTATTCAACATTGAAAAAGATAATAGGGTATATAAAGAAGAAGAGAGAAGTAAAAAAAGAAGTATATTTACCTTAATTAGAAGTTTAATGAATGCATTTAAAACTTCTGATCCATGGATTGGTTTATATGGGGCTTTTGGATATGATTTAGTTTTTCAATTTGAAGATGATATAGAATTAGTTAAATCAAGAGATGATTCAGAAGATTTAGTGTTATATCTCCCTCAGAAAATATATATAAAAGATAATAAATTAACTAAGACATATTTTATTAATTATGATTTCTCATATGAAGGAATTTCAACTAAGAATAAAATGGGGACCGTTAACAATAAACTTAACTTAAATAAATCATTAAATGAAGAATATATAAAAGAAGGAGATTATGAAAAGATAGTTACTCTAGCAAAGGAAAGCTTTAGAAGAGGGGATTTGTTTGAGGTAGTACCTTCTTATTCAATGGTTAGAGAAACTAAGTTATCTCCCCAAAAGATATATCATAATCTGAAGAATATAAATCCAAGCCCTTATAATTTCTTTATTAACTTGGGCGGAGAATATTTAATAGGGTCTTCTCCGGAAATGTTTGTAAGAGTTGAGGATAATAAAGTTGAAACTTGTCCAATAAGTGGAACAATAAAAAGAGGGGCTAATCCAATAGAAGATAGTGAACAAATTAAAAAGTTAATTAATTCATTAAAAGATGAAGAAGAGTTAACTATGTGTACAGATGTTGATAGAAATGATAAAAGCAGAGTATGTAAAGAAGGGACAGTTAAAGTTTTAAGCAGAAGAACAATTGAGATGTATTCACATCTGATTCATACTGTGGACCATGTAGAAGGAATTCTAAATGAGGGATATGATTCTTTAGATGCTTTTTTAACTCATATGTGGGCAGTAACCTTAACTGGAGCTCCAAAGAAAAGGGCGATTGAATGGATAGAGAGAGTTGAGAAAGATAGACGAAATTGGTATGGGGGAGCAGTAGGGTTTATTAAGTTCAATGGAGACCTAAATACAGGTATTACTTTAAGAACCTTAAGGTATATAGAGAATAAGGTTGAAATTAGAGTTGGGGCGACCTTATTAAATAATTCAATTGAAAAGGATGAAGAGATAGAAACTAAAGTAAAAGCTCTCGCAATGCTTAAAAGTTTAGAGTTCCAAGAGGATAAAAAGTCACAAAAAATGTTAACCGTCCCCTTTAAAGATAAGAAAGCACTAATTATTGATCACGATGATTCCTTTGTGCATACCTTAGGAAATTATATTAAAACCTTAGGCTTTAATGTAACTACCTTTAGGGGGAAAGAAGCAAGAAAAAGTTTAAGAGAAAATGATTATGATGTTGTGATTTTGTCACCAGGGCCAGGAACACCAAAGGAGTTTAAGCTTAGTGAAAGTATAAAATTAGCGCTAGAAAAAAGAATACCAATACTAGGAGTATGCTTAGGTTTGCAAGGAATTGTTGAGTACTTTGGAGGGACTTTAGATTATGTGGAAAAACCGAGACATGGAAGGAAGATGAGGGTAATAAAGCATAAAGAAGCTCCATGGCCATCAATAAAGGATGAATTTAAAGTTGGGCTATATCATTCTATATATGGAAAGACAATTGGAAATGAGCTTATTAATATATGCGAAGATGAAGAAGGTATACTTATGGGAGTAATGCACAGATCACATAAAATATTAGCAGTTCAATTCCATCCTGAAAGTATACTTACAATTGAAGAGGGGAATGGTATTAACTTATTAAGAGATAGTTTTGAATTCCTTTTAGAATAATATAAATAAAAAAAGATAGCTTACTTGCTATCTTTTTTTATTTATAAAGTTATTTTCATATTTTAAAAATTTTTGATTAAATTAAGTGATATAGTTTATATAGAATTTTAAAGACTTAAATTATTTACGGGGGATAGCCTATTATGGTTAAAGAAAAAAGAAAAGTTAGGGAAAATAATCACATATCGAGTTTGGGAAAAATTCTTATGTTAATTCATGTGCTGTTTTCATTGTGTAATGCTCTTTCTAACACATTTGTAAATGTTTATCTATTTAGATTAACATCAGATTTAAAATACCTTGGAATATATAATATAATCGTCTACTTTTTTGTTCCGGTGGCATTTATATTATCAGGATATATAGCAAGGAAGAAAGGAACAACTTATTGCTTCAGGTTGGGAATAGTTTTTTATATAATATTTTATTTAAGTGTACTTCTTCTAAAGGAAAGGGTAAAAGAGTTTTTACCATTAGTAGGTGTATTTAGCGGGTTAGCAATGGGCTTTTACTATTATGGTTATAATAAACTAGTTTTTGATGTTACAGACGATAAAAATAGAGGATATTATCTTGGAATATCTGGCTCAATAATATCAATTACAGCTGCACTAGCTCCTATGTTATCAGGTTTTGTAATTGTTAATTTTATAGGTATGCTAGGTTATTACATAATCTTTGGAATAAGTTTTGCGCTATTTGTACTTGCAATTATATTGAGTAGCAAACTCAAAAATGAAAAATTAACTGGAACATTTAGGTTTAAAGAGACACTCCTAAATAGTGGATATAAACCTTGGGATAAGATAATGAGAGCTAATTTTTTGATGGGATTAAAAGATGGGGCTATGGCATATCTTTTAAATATATTAGTCTATCTAATATTCGGAAATGAACTTGCAATGGGAAAATATACAACAATAGTTTCGATTTTAGGAATAATCAGTTCATATATAGTAGGGAAATTGTATAAAAGAGACAAAGCATCAAAATGGTTGTTTTCTGCAGCAATATCAATTTTTATTTCCACTATTTTGTTAGTTATACTTAATAATAGGACAGGTATAGTTATAAATGGAATAGTATCCTCAATCTTCACAATATTTTGGAATGTTCCATTTAATGAAATTATGTATCATGTAGCCCATAAGGCAAGCGAGAAAAAAGATAATTTAGGTGATTTGTTAATAGTTAGAGAAATACCTATAGCAGCTGGAAGAATATTGGGCTTTATATTATATATTTCAATAAGTTTATTATTTGTTGGAGATACTCCAATAAAAATAATACTACCACTATTAGCATCCATTGGTGTTATAAACTTTATATATTTAAGAACAGTAATAAAAGAAAAATAATTAATTGTAAGGGAGACCTTCTACATTAGCTTGTAGAAGGTTTTTTATGTTAAAACTTAAGTCAAAAAAATTTAAAGACGAAAATTTTTATTAAATTTTAAAAAAACATACGGAAAACTATTGATTTTTATGGTAGAGTAGTATAAACTTTCGTATTGGGAAGAACTTTCCCGAGGAAAATGTTAAAAATGTTCACTTATATAAATCTGGGAATAAGGTCCGGATGTATCTACCGAGCTACCGTAAATAGTTTGAGCTATAAGTGCTGATCTTTTATTACACGACTTTAATAATGGAGGATGATATTATGTATGATGTAATAATAGTTGGGGCTGGTCCAGCAGGAATATTCACAGCATTAGAACTAGTTAAACAAGGAGCAGATAAGAAAATTCTGATTCTTGAGAAGGGTAAAAGCGTAGAGAAAAGACATTGTCCAAAAGATAAGACAAAAACTTGTGTATCGTGTAAACCATATTGTCATATAACTACAGGTTTTTCAGGGGCAGGAGCATTCTCAGATGGAAAGCTTTCACTAAGCTATGAAGTTGGCGGAGATCTTCCGAACTTAATTGGAGGTGCAAAAGCACAAGAATTTATAGATTATACAGATGGTATATATTTAGAATTTGGTGCAGATAGCAAAATAGAAGGAATAGATAATCCGGAAGAAGTTAAGAAAATTCGTAGAAAAGCTATTGAGGCAGGATTAAAATTAGTTGATTGCCCAATTAGACATTTAGGGACAGAGAAAGCACAAGAAATATATTTTAAAATAGAAAGATACCTTATTGAAAATGGTGTTGAAATTAGATTTGATACTTTAGTAAAAGATTTAATTATAGAAGATAACAAAATAAAAGGTGTGATATTTACAGATGCTCTTAAGAAAGCTTCAACTGATGAAGTATATGGAGAAAATATAATAGTTGCTGCTGGAAGAAAAGGAGCAGACTGGTTAAGTGATATGTGTGTAAAACATGATATTTCACATAGAGCTGGTACTGTAGATATAGGTGTGAGAGTTGAGATAAGAAATGAAGTAATGGAGGATGTTAATAAGGTTCTTTATGAATCAAAGCTTATTGGATATCCAGGACCATTTAATGATAAAGTGAGAACCTTCTGCCAAAATCCAGGTGGGTTTGTAAGTCAGGAAAATTATGATAATAACTTGGCAATTGTAAATGGACATTCTTATAAAGATAAAAAATCTCAAAATACAAATTTAGCTATATTAAGCTCACACAATTTTAGTGAACCATTTGATGAGCCAATAGAATATGGTAAAAAAGTAGCTGAACTAGTTAATATGCTTGGAAATGGAAAAATATTAGTTCAAAGATATGGAGATATAATAGAAGGAAAAAGAACTTGGCAGCATGAATTAGATAGAACTAATGTAATGTACACATTGCCAGATGCAGTTGCAGGAGATTTAACTGCCGCAATGCCGTATAGATCAATGACTAATATATTAAACTTTATACAAGCAATGAACACAGTAGTTCCAGGTTTTGCATCAAGTGAAACTCTTTTATATGGACCTGAAATTAAGTTTTATAGCAATAAAATAAATATAGATCAAAACTTTGAAAGTAACATAAAAGGTCTATACTGCTTAGGTGATTCAAGCGGATGGACAAGAGGTCTAATGATGGCTTCCTTAATGGGAGTTATCATGGCTAGAAATCTTTTATAGAAATTAATAAGCTTATAAAGATTCAATTGAGAATTTCCCAATAAAATAACTCCAGAATACATGAAGTGTTCTGGAGTTATTTATTTAATTTATTCGTTATTAACTTCGGATAATTGTTCTTGAATTTCTTCTCTTGTAAAATCATTTGCCTCTAAAGTCTCATCATCTAAAGCTAGTAGATAGCTATAAAAATCTATAAGCGCAGAAGTATAGTGAGGATTATTTTCTGCTAATTCATAAATGGAATCTTCAGCTTTTACATATTCGTTTAAATCCTTATAATAAGTAAAAAGTTTATGCTGTAATTCATCAGGAAGTTCGTATTCTCTTAATGCATCCATGATTTTAATAAATTCACCTTTGAATTGACTATCTTTAACATCGAAGTCTCTATCTAAAGACAATTCAAATATCTCATAGCTTTTATTTATTTTAGAGTAATTCTCTTCTTTAATACCTTCAATGAATAATAAAGTACTCACTATTAATACTCTGGAAAAATCCTTAATTCTTTCATTAGTAAGTAGATTAATTAATTCTTGAGAAGGTAAAGACTTTAGTAAGTCATAGTTAAACCCAGTATATTGTTTATAAATTTCTATTATATTATTTCTAAAATCTTCTAAATCCATATCTTCTATGTTTGGAACCTTCATCAAAAAATCAGCTACAATTTTATCACTTAAGTCGTTTTTGATCATTAAACAAACCTCTCTTAACACTAAATTTAATATATATTATTATATCATGTTGTTAAAAAGATAAAAATAAATTATTATGTTAATATAATTAATAATTATTATCCGAAAGGAAGGGATAGATATGAAGATAATTTCTTGGAATGTAAATGGATTAAGAGCGATATTAAAGAAAGAATTTTTGCCTTGGTTTAAAGAGGCTTCACCTGATATTTTATGTATTCAAGAAACAAAATTGCAGGAAGCTACACTGGAAGAGGAAGCTAAAAATATTGAGGGGTATTATTCTTACTTTTCTTTTGCTGAAAAGAAGGGGTATAGTGGAGTTGCAACCTATACCAAGATAAAGCCAAAGAACGTTTATCATGGTATAGGAATCGAGAAGTTTGATAGTGAGGGAAGAATTTTAATAACAGAATTTGATGAGTTTACCTTATTAAATATTTATTTCCCAAATGGGCAAATGAATGAAGAAAGGCTAAATTATAAGATGGAATTCTATGATGCCATTTTGGATTATTGCAATGACTTAGTTAAAAGCGGGATAAAATTAGTTATCTGTGGGGATTATAATACTGCACATACGGAAATGGATATAAAAAATGCCAAAGCAAATGAAAAAACTTCAGGCTTCTTACCGATGGAAAGAGAATGGTTAGATAAATTTATTTCAAATGGGTATACAGATACATTTAGATATATTAATCCTGAAGAGGTTAAGTATTCTTGGTGGAGTTATAGATTTAAAGCTCGTGAGAGAAATACAGGTTGGAGAATAGACTATCATTTTATTACTGATAGTTTGAAACCCAATTTAAAAGATGCAGAGATATTAAACGAAGTATTTGGTTCGGATCATTGTCCAATTACTATTGAACTTAGCTTTTAATTCGTGTTTATATATTTAGGATAAAGATGGTATGCATGCAAATTACCTAATTCTTGATAATGAAATGTTTTATGATTATGTTTTCATTTGATAAATTATTAAAAAATGCCTAATATATAAGTAAAAAGTTTATTTTTATAAAAGCTATTGATTTTTAAACTCTAACAGTGTAACATACAGTTATAAGATGGTTAATACGAACATTCGTATTAATTTGATGGTTATTATTCATTTCGTATATGTTTGATAATATGGATCAAACGTTTCTACCAGGAGGCCGTAAACTACCTGACTACGAATGTATAGTTTTTTGCGTACAAAAAAACTATACGTTCCTGGGCAGGCCTTGCTCAGGATTTTTTTGTTTTAATGAGAAATTTTAACAAAAGAAAACAAAACAAACAATAGTAAAAACAAAAAAATTAAATTTCGGGGGTAAATGTAATGAGAAAATTCCTAAAGGTAATTTTAAGTGCAGCTGTAGCAGCATCTGTAGTGTTAACAGGATGTAGCAGCACAGGAAGTGAAAAGAAAGAAGCGAAGAAGCTAACTGTTGGATTTTTATATGTAGGACCAATAGGTGACGGTGGATTCACTTACGCTCAAGATCAAGGTAGACTTTACCTTGAAAAGGAAACAGGAGTAAAAACACTTTACAAAGAATCTGTAAAAGAAGATAAGGCAGAAGTAGAAAAAGCTATTGATGATATGGTAGATCAAGGAGCTAATGTAATTATTGGAACAAGTTTCGGTTTCCAAGATGGTATGGTTTCATCAGCTAAGAAATATTCAGATGTAACTTTCCTACACTGTTCAGGATATGAAACTGCTGCTAATTTAGGTCAATATTTTGGTAAGATTCATGAAATGATGTACTTAAATGGAGTTGTTGCAGGTTTAAAAACTAAATCAAACACTTTAGGATTTGTTGGAGCATTCCCAATACCAGAAGTTATAAGAAATATAGATGCATTTACACTAGGTGCTCAATCAGTTAATAAGAACGTTAAAGTAAAAGTTTCATGGACTAATACTTGGTACGATCCAGCTAAAGAAAAACAAGCAGCTGAAGGATTAATAGATAAAGGTGCTGACGTTATAGCTCAACACCAAGATACAGCAGGTCCACAACAAGCAGCAGAAGCTAAAGGCGTTTACTCAGTTGGATACAACACAGATATGAGTAAAACAGCACCAAAAGCTAACATGACATCAGCAGTTTGGAACTGGGGTCCATACTTTGTTAAAACTATAAAGTCTATTCAAGATGGTACTTGGAAATCAGAAAAGTACTGGGGTGGTTATGAAGATGGAATAGTATCACTTGCACCGCTTACTTCAGTAGCACCAGAAGGAGCTAAAGATGCAGTAGCAAAAGCTGAAGATAAGATTAAGAGTGGAAAGAATGTAATATTCCAAGGTCCAATTAAAGATCAAAGTGGAAATGTTAAGGTTGCAGAAGGAAAAACATTAACAGATGATGAAATCTGGAATATAGATTGGTTTGTTCAAGGGGTAGAAGGAACAATTCCAAGCTCTAAGTAATATAGGGTTAAATTCAAAAATAAAGAACTGAAGAAGTAATTTCTTCAGTTCTAGTTTTATGGAGGCGTGAATGAATAATAATACACCATTAATATCGTTAATTAACATTGAAAAAAGATTTGGTACCGTATTAGCAAATCATAATATAAACTTAGATCTTTATAAGGGAGAAATTCATGCATTACTTGGAGAAAATGGTGCAGGTAAAAGCACACTTATAAATATAATTTCAGGAGTTTATTCTCCAGATGCTGGTGAGATAAAACTAAATGGAGAAAAAAAGAGTTTTGGATCCCCAAAAGAAGCTATGGATGCAGGAGTAGGAACAATTTATCAACACTTTAAGTTAGTTGAAGCAATGACTGCGAGAGATAATCTTAACTTAGGAAATAGTAAGGGATTGTTTTCAAAGGGCAAAAAGATAGATGAAGACATCATGGAAATTTGTAAAACTTATGATTTGGAAGTGGATTTAGATAAGTATGTATCCGATATGTCAGTTGGAGAAAAACAAAATTTAGAGATATTAAAGGTGCTTTATAGAGGAGCTAAAATATTAATACTAGATGAACCAACTACAGTATTTACACCACAAGAAACTGAAAAGCTATTTAAGATAATGAGAAAAATGAAAGAAGTTGGATGTGCAGTTATTTTTATATCTCACAAAATGGATGAGGTTATGGAAATAAGTGATAAAGTAACAGTTTTAAGAAAAGGGGAAACAATTAAAACTCTTATGAAGAGTGAAACATCACCTAAAGAATTGACTGAACTTATGGTAGGTAGAGCTGTAGAACTATCAATAGAAGCAGTAGAAGCAAAACAAGGAAAAGAACTTCTAAATGTAGATGGACTAACTGTACTTAGCGAAGAAGGAACTGAAGCTATAAGAAATATCTCTTTCTCTATAAAGGCGGGAGAAGTCCTGGGAGTTGCTGGAATAGCTGGTGCAGGACAAAAGGAATTATGTGAGGCTATTGCAGGAATTTCTAAAGTCAAAGCTGGAAAAATAGTATTTGATGGAGAAAACTTAGAAGGAAAAAATCCTAGGGAATTCGTTAAAAGAGGAATAAGTATGAGTTTCATTCCTGAAGATAGATTAGGTATGGGGTTGGTTGGATCTATGGATATGGTTGATAACTTACTTCTAAAATCCTACTATTCTCAAAAAGGACTTTTAATCGATAGAAAGCCAGTAATAAAAAGAGCTTTAGAACTTAAAGATAGATTAGAAATTAAAACACCTTCAATACATTTTCCGATAAGAAATTTATCAGGTGGAAATATTCAAAAAATACTGCTTGGAAGAGAGCTTAGTGTAGATCCTAAACTGCTTGTAATGGCATATCCAGTTAGAGGATTAGATATTAACACATGTTTTACTATTTATAATCTTATCAATGATGCAAAAAAGAATGGTACAGCTGTATTGTTTATTGGGGAAGATTTAGATGTTTTAATGCAACTGTGCGATAGAATAATGGTTATATGTAATGGAAATGTAAGTGGAACCATCGATAGTAAAGATGCAACAAGAGAGAAACTAGGACTAATGATGGTAGGGGCAGAAGCCTAAGGAGGATAGCATTTTGATTAGATTAGTTAAAAGAGAAGAAGTTAAAAAATCAACAAATATTAAGATAAGAATTCTTTCTATAGTAATAGCTATTTTAATTGCAGGAATTTTCTTGCTAATATTAGGGAACAATCCAGTAGATGTATTTGGAGGAATGATTAAAGGTGCATTAGGATCTCCAAATAGAATAAGACAAACAATTATTGTTGCAATACCTTTAGTAATTGCATCAATTGGAGTTGGTGTTGCATTTAAAATGCTTTTTTGGAATATAGGAGGAGAAGGCCAAATATTTATGGGGGCTTTTGGAGCTGCCATAGTTGCATTAAACTTTACAGCGTTACCGAAACCTATATTACTCTTGTTTATGTGCTTAGCAGCTATCATATGTGGCGGATTATGGGCAATGATAGCAGGATTTTTAAAAGTATATTTTAATACAAATGAAACTATTATTACGTTAATGCTTAATTATGTGGCACTTAAATTTATAACATTATTGCAGTTTGATTTACTTAAAGATAAAAATGCTATGGGATTTCCTAAAATAGCAAACTTCGCTGATAAAGCATTGCTACCTAAGTTATTTGGAGTACACATAGGGTGGATTATTGCATTAATTATTGTGGTAGTTTTCTTTATCTTTATGAATCATAGTAAATTAGGATATGAAATAGCAGTTTTAGGGGAAAGTAAAAATACAGCAAAGTATGCAGGTATTAATATAAATAAAACAATATTTAAAGCAGTTTTTATAAGTGGTGCTTTATGTGGCTTAGTAGGCTTTATTCAGGCTTCAGCTGTTAGTCAAACCTTATCAATTGAAGTTACAAATGGTGTAGGAAATACAGCTATTATAATAGCATGGCTTGCAAATTTAAATGCGATTTTTACCCTTGTAGTATCCTTCTTATTCGGAGTTCTAATTCAAGGTGGAGCATATATACAAACAGCTTTTGGAATACCAAATGCAGCAGCATCAGTTATTCAAGCATTAGTATTATTTTGTGTGCTAGCAGGTGAAATGTTTATTAGATATAAAATAGATTTTAAGGGGGTAAAAAGATGAATATAGAATCATTTTTACATGCAGCTATAATTGCAGGAACTCCTTTATTATTAGCTACTTTAGGAGAAATATTAACTGAAAAGGTTGGTAACCTTAACCTAGGAGTAGAAGGAATGATGCTTCTAGGAGCTGTTTTAGGATTTTTAGTGGGATATGGAACGGGAAATCCTATTTTAGCATTATTTGCAGCAATTGCAGCAGGAGCATTCGGAGCTTTTGTTTATGCAGTATTGACAATAACATTTAGGACTAATCAAGTAGTAACAGGATTAACATTAACCATTTTCGGAACTGGAGTTTCTTCATTACTTGGTCAAAAAGTAGTTGGTCAAGTAGTTCCGGATTCAGTAAAGAGTTTCTTTGCTCAAATGAAAATACCGGTGTTAGGTGATATTCCATTTATAGGATATATATTATTTAACCAAGATACCTTTGTATATATATCTTATGTACTTACTATAATTGTAGGTATTTATATGTATAAAACAAGGATCGGATTAAATCTAAGAGCAGTAGGTGAAAATCCTGGGGCAGCAGATTCTGTGAGTATAAATGTATCGCTCTATAAATATGTAAATATCATAATAGGAGGAGCTTTAGCTGGGCTAGGTGGAGCATATCTTTCACTAGTATATGTACCAGTTTGGCAAGATAATATCACATCTGGAAGAGGATGGATTGCAGTAGCTTTGGTAATATTCGCAGCATGGAATCCTTATAAAGCTATTTTAGGCTCATATCTTTTTGGAGGTTTAGATATTATTGGGTTTAGACTAGAAAAGACTATAATTTCTCCTTATATCTTAAGTATGCTTCCATACTTAGTAACAATTTTAGTATTAGTTGTAATATCAGTAAGAAAATCGAAGAAGAATGCACCACCAAGTTCATTGGGTTTACCATACTTTAGAGAAGAAAGATGATAAATTGCATATATAGTGTATAATTAATAAAGGAATTCAGTTTTTCTGAATTCCTTTAAGTTATTTTTTAAGGAGATTACTAATGAGGTATAACAGCACAATAAAATTAATGATTTCAATGCTTATATGGGGAAGCTTAGGGGTATTTGTTAAAAATATTAATTTGCCATCACAAGAAATAGCATTTTCAAGAGCAGTTATTGGAACAGTATTCATTTTTTTTATTAATAAATTTTATTTTAAAAATTCATTAAGTGAATTATTTGATAGAAAAAACAGAAGAACTTTATTTATCTTAATCATATTGGGAATATTCTTAGGCCTGAATTGGATTCTGCTTTTCCAATCATATAAGTATACAACAATTGCAAATGGAACACTAACATATTATTTAGCACCTGCACTAGCTATATTATTAGCCCCATTTGTTATAAAAGAAAGGATTAAATTAAAGAGCATTATATCAGTTGTGATTGCAATATTTGGACTATTTCTTATTCTCACTTCAAATAATACAAATCAAACAGGAGAATACAATCACTTTTTAGGTATATCTTTTGCACTATTAGCAGCTTTGGTATATGCACTTATTATTTTAATAAACAAAAAAGTGCAGGGTGTAAGTGGATTAAATAGTACATTTGTCCAAATGTTTGTAAGTGCGATAAGTTTATTGCCAATAATACTTTATAGAGGAGAATATACAATAACTTCAACAAAGACAGTTGGATACTTATTAGTAGTAGGAATTATTCACACTGGTTTAGCCTATATACTATATTTTACAAGTCTTAAAAGTTTAGCTACTGAAAAAATTGCAATCCTTAGCTATATTGATCCTGTCTCTTCAGTAATATATGGATTTCTATTATTGGGAGAAGGTGTAAGCATAAAAACCATAGTTGGTGGGATACTTATATTGAGTACAGGGATAATAAATATGGACAAGGAGTGAGAGATATATGAAAAAACAACAAAATAATACAGGAATAAAAGGCGATGTAATGAATGATGGTTTAAATTCAGAAGTAGGGTATAAAGCAGGTAATTTTACTAAAGATGCGGTTAAGGCATTTGAACAAAACGTAGCGAAAAATACACCTAAGGGTGATAGATTTAGATAATAAATAGGGTTTTTATAGGAAACTTAATTTATTCTTGTTTGATATCAGGCATAAATAAACTATTAGTTCAACTTAAAACCCTATAGATATAGGTTTGGTAGAGACTGTTGTAAAAAGCAACAGTCTTTTTATATTGCTTTGTGAATGAATAAATATTTGGTATAATTTACAAAAGGGTATTTAGGGAGGATGAATATATATGGAGATGCTAGAAATTTTATTTTTTGTAATAACAATAATTTTTATAGCTGCAATAATTAATGGACTTTCTAGGATAAAAAGGATAGCTGAGCAGAATAAAGTAATTGAACAAAAGCAAAGAAAATTAGAGAATAAGTTATATGAGTTAAATGAAAAAATAGATAGAATTATACATTCTCAAGGGGATATTATAGAGAAAATAAAGCGGGAGATATAATTTAAAGTTACTTGATTTTATAAAGAGTATGGAATATAATAATGAAGAATTTTAAAGAGCTTGATAATATAATCTAAAAATTCTAGAGTATTATTTCATATAAAACATCATAGGGCAGGATATTAAGTAATTGATGTTTTATACTCATAATGCAAGAATTTTAAAGATTATATTTAAGACAGTTCGAAAGCCTCCTGTCTTTAAACAAAACTACGGCTCAATGAAAGTAATAAAATTATTTTATTATTTATTTGTTGTGTTTTAAGGATTATTAAATGTAATAATTATAATCCTTTATTTTGCCGTAGAAATTATTTCTACGGTTTTTTACGTTTAAAAAGAGGTTTAATATAGTATCTTGGAGGAGAAAAATGAAAATAAAAAGATTAGTTTATTCCGCACTTATAGCAGCTATTTATGCTGCACTTACTTATCTAATAGCGCCAATAGCTTATGGACCTATACAATTTAGAATTTCAGAAATCATGGTTCTTTTGGTATTAGTAGATCCGTTTTATATAGTTGGTCTTACCTTAGGATGTTTTTTGGCTAATTTATTAGGGCCTTATGGATTTATGGACATAACAGTTGGTACTTTAGCTACTTTTGTAGCAGTTATATTAATGAGTGGAACTATTAAAATAATGAAAGATAGCAAGTTGGGAATAATTGTAGCATCTCTATGGCCAACAATTATTAATGGAGTTTTTATAGGATATATGCTCTATTATGTTGTGCAGGCTCCACTATTACTAACAATGTTCCAAGTTGGAGTAGGGGAGTTTGTTGTTGTAACTGTAGTTGGAGTTCCTATCTATTTATATTTAAAGGAAAAAAATATTTTTAAAAGACTTGGATATAGAGTATAGTTTTTAGGAAAAGTTTAAGGTTTATAAAGAGTCTAGTAATGTTGGTGAATATTTGCATTAAAGACTATTTATAAACCTTTATTATATTAAAATATATTTTAGGGTTTTAAGTTCACTAATAACTCATTTGTGCCTAAGAATGTCCAGAATGTGACATATAAATTCTTTAATGCATTATATAGATATTGATGCTATAATAAAATATATTTTAAAAGCTAATTAATGAGGTGGAAAAAATGAGTAATATTGCTGGGCAAGGTTGTGAGGTTTTAGTACCTTTTAATGAAAGAAAACCCTTGGCTGAAATAGAAAGAAGTTTAATAAAAAAATATAGAAAACAAATATGGCGTAAATTTATAAAGGCAGTTCAAGATTATAAGCTTGTGGAAGAGGGAGACAAGATAGCGGTAGCCATTTCCGGGGGGAAAGACTCTATGATAATGGCAAAACTTTTTCAGGAACTAAAAAGACATGGGCAAATGCAATTTGATTTAGAGTTTATAGTTGCGGATCCAGGGTATCATGAAAATATAAAGGAATTACTCATTGATAATTGCAATTACCTTGGGATTCCTATACAAATATTTGATTCGGGAATTTTTGATGTAGTAGATAGAATTGCTCAAGACTATCCATGTTATATGTGTGCAAGAATGAGAAGAGGCTCTTTATATTCAAAAGCAAAAGAATTAGGATGCAATAAGTTAGCATTAGGTCACCATTTTAATGATGTTATTGAGACTACTATGTTAAATGTGTTGTATGCTGGTAACTTTAAGACCATGCTTCCAAAACTTAAATCAACGAATTTTGAAGGTATAGAACTAATAAGACCACTTTATTATATAGAGGAACAATATATTCAAAAATTTACGCAAAGTTCTGGAATATGGCCACTTAATTGTGCTTGTATGGTTGCAGCAAAGAAAACAGGCAATAAGAGATATGAAATTAAAGAATTAATTGAAAATTTAAAAAAGAATTTTAATAATGTTGATAAATCAATATTTAAAGCTGCGGAGAATGTTTCTATGGATGCTATATTAGGATGGGAAAAAGAAGGGGTTAAGCATAGCTTTCTAGAAGAATTCGAAGAATAAAAAAATTTTTCTTTTAATATTTAAGAAATAAGGTTAAAATTAAATGAATACCTAAATTGAAGGAGGTGAATTCTCAAAGACTAAGATTAGTCTTTGGGATACTATATGTCAGATAAAGAATTAAATAAAGAATGCGGTTGTGGCTGCGAAGGACATAATCATGAACATAATCATGGAGAAGACTGTGGATGTGGACACGACCACGACCATGAAGAAGAAACTCTATTTGTTGATTTTGAAGATGAAGAAGGAAATATAGTTTCATTTGAAGTAGTTGATAGCTTTGAATATGCTGGAGAAGAAGAAGCTTTTAAAGGAAGTGTATATGCTCTAGTACAAGATCCAAATGATAATTCAGTTTTCTTAATGAAGGCAGATACAGATGAATCATTAGTACCAGTTGAAGATGAAGCAGAATTTAATAGCGTAGCTAAATTTTATCAAGATTTAGCAGAATAATTTAAAAAAATAGGTGTAAAGTGCAATTAAATTGCATTTTACACCATTTTTTTTAGTATAATATAACTAATAATTTATATTTAAATAGATTAGAAAAGTAATTATATTTTTACGAAAAAGGAGAATTAAAATGATAAAATTAGCCATTTTCGATATAGATTTTACATTGACAAGGCGAGAGACATTGATGGAGCTGTTTAGGTATGTGATAAAAAAAGATTTTAAGAATATAAGATACATACCGAGGGCTATATATTGTGGAGTTATGTATGGATTAAAGTTTTATGATGAGAAAAGAGTTAAGGAAGGATTTTTAAAATTTCTTGATGGAGTTGATGAGGCTGATTTAGCTATAATAGTAAAAGATTTTTATGAAAATAGATTAACTAGTATATTATATGCAGATGCAATTAATACAATAAGAAAATTGAAAAGCGAAGGATATCTTATTTATTTAATTTCTGCATCACCAGAATTTTACTTAAATGAATTTTATAATATTAAGGAAGTTGATAAGATAATAGGAACAAAGTTTTCTTTTAAGGAAGGGAAATTCATTAGAAGAATGGATGGTGCTAATTGCAAAGGAGAAGAAAAGGTTAGAAGATTAAAAGAAGAACTATCAAAAGAAGGATTAGAAGTAGATTTTAAGAACAGTATTATGTATTCTGATTCAATGTCAGATAAACCATTGTTTGATTTAGTAGGTAAGCCGTATTTAATTAATTATAAAAAAGGGCATCCAGATATAGAAGTATTAACATGGAAATAGGAGGGGACAATTATGGCGATTGCACAAAATTATTATATTGAAAATGAAAAAGTAAGAGAATCAAAAGTATATCACGAAGAAAATGAAGGAGTGGTGATATATGAGGTTCTTAGGATAATTAAAGGCATTCCATTATTTTTAGAAGAACATTTAAAAAGAATGGATAATTCCTTTAAACTAATTAACAAAGTAAATCCATATGATTCTGAAAAAATAAAGAAATCTATTGAAAAGTTAGTAGAAGTAAATCAGGTATACGAAGGAAATGTAAAGATAACAGTTGAGATAATGGAGAAAGAAGATGTTTTAAGGGTGTATTTTATTCCTCATAGTTATCCAACAAAAGAACAATATGAAAATGGAGTAAAAACTATACTATACTTTGGAGAAAGAGAGAATCCTAACGCGAAAATTGTAAATAACAATTTCAGAAATGAAGTTAATGAGAAAATTAAAGATGCTGAAGCATATGAAGCTATATTAGTGGATAGAAATGGTTATATTACAGAGGGAAGTAGATCAAATATTTTTATGATAAGAGGGGATGAAGTTCTTACTTCCCCAATAAAAGATGTACTGCCAGGAGTAACTAGAGGTGAAATAATTGAGTTATGTAAAGCTAATAACTTAGAATTAAAAGAGGAAAAAGTAAGTTATAAGGATATCGAAAACTTAGATGGATTGTTTATTACTGGAACTTCCCCTAAGATATTACCTATTTCTCAAGTTGATAGCTTTAGATTTAAATCAAATTTAAATGATATCATTAAGAAATTGATGGAGTGTTACGAAAATAAAATATATGACTATATTAATTAAGTAATTTTAATATTTATCGACATATGGTATACTGAAGATGGTTGAAGGGGTGGAATTATGGGTAAAATTGTATTTAAGGATGAAAATTTGGAAAAAGTTTTAAACAAAGCAAGTTTAAAATTAAATATACCTAGTAATGAGTTGAATTATAAGGTTATTAATGAAAAACATGGTATATTTAAAAAAAGTATCGAAATTGAAGTTGAAGTTGCAGAGGAATCTCAAGTTGAGCTAGTTGAAACAGCAAAAGAAGATAAAAAAGTTATATCAGAATTTGATGGAGCTGTTTGGATTGAGAATGGAGTAATTCATGTTAGAGATCCTAAGGAAAACGGAAAGCCAGCTGAAATGTTTGTTTCGAACTATTTAGAGTGTTTTGTTGATGGAAAAGAAGTTTCAGGAAGAACTAGGGTTTTTGAAAATAACAAAATTGAATTTGTTATTGGTGAACAAAAATCAAAAAGAAATATTGATATAAAAATAGATCACGATGCAATGGAAGCTAAAATATCCATAAGTTATATACCCGAAATTAAGTATGCCATAAAAGATGCAGAAGCAACAACAATGCTTGAAGTTCAACTGGAAGAAAAAGAAACACAATTTCCACCTAAGTTTTCAGTTGATGATATTAAGACAATTTTACATGAGAAGAATGTCGTATTTGGATTGATCGAAGAGAATATCAAAGAAGCTTCAACGTTAGAGACGGTTGAAGGAATGGAAGTTGCTAAAGGTATTCCAGTTAAAGATGATATTCCAGATGAACTTAAAATTTATTTTAGTGAAAGCAATCAATCTAGGGGAGAAGATGATTTATCTAGGGTTGATTATAAGAATTTTTATTCTATTGCAAATATAAAAACAGACGAAGTTTTAGCTGAGATAATTAAAGGGGAAGAAGGAGCTAACGGAACTAATATATTTGGAAAAGAATTAAAAAGAAAAGTTGCAGGTAAATTAAATATAAAGACAGGTGAAGGTTGTAAGCTTGAAGATGATAAGATAATAGCTACAACTGATGGAAGACCTTGTTTGAAATCAGGTATTTTCCAGGTGAATAAAGTTTTAATGCAAGATATAGATGTTGATATGAAAAGCGGAAATATAAGCTTTATTGGAGATATCCATATTAAAGGGGAAGTAAAGGATGGAATGAGGGTAGATGCAGGAAATACCCTTATTGTAGAGAGAAATGTAAGCACCTCTACCTTAGTTGCAAGAGGCGATATTCTTATAAAGGGGAATTCTATAGGAAGTACTATAATTGCTGGTGGAGATAATACTGTTGTAGTGAATGAAATGACTTTATTAAATGGAATAAAAGAAGATTTATGTGCACTTATTGAAGCAGTTGTCCAAGTAAAAGAAAGAAACTTATTTGGAAAAGGTTTGAAAGATGGAGAAATAATTAGACTTCTTTTAGATAAAAAATTCAAAAGATTATTAACAAAAAGTATTATTTACCTTAGAGATACTAGCAAGGAAGAACTTCAAAATGATAAACTAAAATTCTTCTTAAAGAATAATGTTTTTGGTCTTGGAGCGACTAACATAAAAAGCCATACTGAATTATATAACATAATTGATCTAATTGATTCGAAAAATGAAATTCTAAAATCTCAAGTTAAGCTTCCAGTGAATTTAACATTGGCATATGCTCAAGATTGTAAGATACAAGCATCAGGTGACGTAATATTTACTGGATCAGGATCCTATCTTTCACATGTTGAAGCATTGGGGGAAATTCATTTTAAAGGTAATAATTCAGTAGTGAGAGGAGGAGTTATAAAATCTGAAAAAGAGATACGATGTAAAATTGTCGGATCTGAAGGAGGAGGAAAAACTCAGCTTATTACAGGGAAAAAGGGACATATATATGCTGATATAGCATATATAGGTACATGTCTTCTTTTTGGTTTAAGAGAATATGTTTTCGAAGAAGATTCAAAAAATGTACATGCTTATTTAGATGAAGATAATGAACTAATAGTTGAAAAGTTTGTGTTGTAGGAGGGGAAAAAATGTCTTCTAGCGAAATGAAAGTACTAATTTTTAGTTTGAACCAAGAAAGTTATGCAGTAAATATAATGGAAGTTGAAAGAATATTAGGTTACGAGGTTCCAACCTTAATTCCAGATGTTCCTAATTTTATTCAAGGAGTAATAAATTACGAAACTGGAATACTTCCAATTATAGATCTTAAAAAGAAATTTTCTTTGGTAGATGCAGAAACACACGATAAAGAAAAAGTTTCAAAAATTATAGTTACCAATAATAGTGAAAATAAGTTTGGAATCTTAGTTGATAATGTATATGAGGTTAAGGACATAAAAACAACAGCGATTGAAAAGAATCAAGCAGTTAGTTCCGGGGTTTCTGGAAGTTACATAGAAGGTTTAATAAAACTAGATAATAAGATAGTAATATTATTAGATCTTTCAAGAGTTCTTACTGAGGAAGAATCCGAGAGTATTTTTTAGGGGGATACGATATGCAAGACAATGATATAAAAGTTGGCATAGCAGATTTGAATACGGTATACTCTCCTGGGAAAATAATGACTATTGGATTAGGATCATGTGTTGGGATAGGACTTTATGATAGAACAAAGGGTATAGCAGGTTTAGCACATATAATGTTACCAGATAGTACAAGCTTTAAAAATGTAACTAATGAATATAAGTTTGCAGATCTGGCAATACCAATACTAATAGAAAAAATGATTGGTCTTGGGTGTTCCAAAAGAAATTTAACAGCTAAAATTGCCGGTGGAGCATCTATGTTTAATTTTTCAGATAAAAGTATGGTAAATGACATAGGAAAAAGAAATGTTGAAGCAGTTAAGAAAAGCTTAGATGAACAAAAGATACCTATTTTAGCCTCTGATGTAGGTGGTAATAAAGGAAGAACTATGATTCTGTTCGCGGAAAATGGGTTAGTAAATGTCAAGACGATTGGGCAAGAAACTAAAGATTTATAATGGAGTTGATTTAATTGGATAAGATTAAGATTTTAGTAGTAGATGATTCAGCTCTTATGAGAAAATTTGTTTCAGATTTAATAAATCAAGAAGATGATATGGAGGCAATTGCAACAGCTAGAAATGGTAAGGAATTATTAAGTAAATTAATTGATCTCAAGCCAGATGTAATAACACTAGATGTTGAAATGCCAGAAATGGATGGCATAGCCACTTTGAAAGAATTAAAAGCAAGTAGAATAAACATACCAGTTATAATGTTAAGCAGCCTAACAGCATCAGGCTCTAGACTTACAATGGACTGCTTAAAACTAGGTGCATTTGATTTTGTACAAAAACCATCAGGATCTATTTCATTAGATATAAAAAAAGTGGCAAAGGATTTAACTGAGAAAATAAGAAATACTAGGTTTTATAATAAAAATAGAAGGATTACTTCGCCGATGAAATTACCAGAAGTTGCAGTAGATATCGTAGGCAAAGGGAAAAAGATAGAAGGAAAAATTAAAGCTGTGGTGATAGGTGCATCCACAGGTGGGCCTAAAGCATTAAATAATGTACTTCCGTTTTTACCTAAAAATTTAGATGTTCCAGTATTTGTTGTACAACATATGCCTAAAGGATTTACAAAGGCATTTGCTGAAAGATTAAATGAAACCTCTGACATGCATGTTGTTGAGGCAGAGCACGGGATGATAATTGAAAATAATACGATTTATATTGCAAAAGCAGGATATCATATGGAAGTTGGGGCAGATAAAAGGATTTACTTAAATGAAGAACCATCGATTTGGGGTGTGAGACCAGCAGTAGATAAATTATTTCTATCTTCGTCAAAAGTTTATGGTAAGAATTTATTATCAGTAATACTTACCGGTATGGGAAAAGATGGAGCTCAAGGAACAGCGGCGGTTAAAGATGCTGGAGGAATCACTATTTCTGAGGATGAAAGAACATGTACAATTTATGGAATGCCTAAGGCTGCTTATGAAACTGGAAAAGTAGATTTAGTATTACCTTTAAATGAAATAAAAAATACAATAGTTAAAATTATAAAGGAGAACTTATAGCCTATGGATTTTTTGGAATTTGAAAAATGGGTTTATAAAGAAATGGGAATTAATTTATCGGCTTATAAACCTAATCAGCTTCATAGAAGAATTGAAAGCTTAATGAGCAGGGTTGGTGTTAAAAATTTACAAGATTATAAAGTTCTTTTAACAAAAGATAAAGAACAAAAACAAAGGTTTTTAGATTTTATAACAATTAATGTTACAGAATTTTTTAGAAATCCAGAAATGTTTAGTCAATTAGAAGATTTGCTTAAAAAAGAATTTGTAAAAAATCCATCATTAAAAGTGTGGAGTGCTGCGTGCTCTATAGGTTGTGAACCTTATTCATTGGGTATTATGATGGAAAACATTGGGTACAAGGGTAAGCTAACCATACTAGCATCTGATATAGATCAGACTATTTTAAGTAAAGCACAATTAGGTCAATATACAGAAAATGAAATAAAGAATGTAAATTCTACAAATTTAGATAAATATTTTTCAAAAGTTAACGATAAATATTTTATAAAGGATGAAATCAAGAAAAAAATCACATTCCAAAAGCAAGATTTGATTTTGGACAACTATGATAGTAGTTTTGACATTATAGTTTGTAGAAATGTTGTTATTTATTTTAATAATGACACAAAAGACAAAATATATGAAAAGTTTTCAAGATCTTTAAAAAAAGGCGGATTACTTTTCGTAGGAGCCACTGAGACCATATATGACTATAAAAAGTATGGTTTCGAAAAAGCATCAACATTCATATATAGGAAATTATAAGGAGGATAATCATGGATACATCACAATATTTATCAATGTTTTTAGAGGAATCCTTTGATAACCTTCAGATATTAAATGAATCATTACTAGAGCTTGAGCAAAACCCTCAAGATATGGACAAGCTAAACGAAATATTTAGAGTTGCTCATACAATAAAGGGAATGGCTGCTACAATGGGATTTACAAATGTTGCTGAGTTAACTCACAAAATGGAGGATGTACTTTCAAAATTTAGAGAAGGTGTCCTTGAAGTTACAAAAAATGAAGTGACTGTATTATTCGATTGTTTAGATACTCTAGAAAAAATGGTCAATAATATCCAAGATGGTATTGAAGAACAAGTAGATATTACTTCAATTATTAAGGATTTAGAATCTATAGGTAAAGAGCAATCACAAACCGAATTAGATGAAGTAAGTGTAGATGCTAAAGAAGAGGATAAGGATATAGAAGATTTTCTTGAGATAAATCAATATGATTTATCTGTAATTAAGCAAGCTCAAGAAAAAGGCTACAATCCACTTAATATTGTAATTAAACTAAGTGAAGCTACTTTGCTTAAATCTGCAAGAGCATTTTTAATTGTTAAGGACTTAGAAGAACGTGGAGAAATAATAAAATCATATCCCGCAACAGATGATATTGAATCAGAAAACTTTGATTTTACTCTTAAGTTTATTCTTTTAACTCAAGACTCTAGAGAAGATGTCCATAATTTAATACTTGGAATATCTGAAATTGAAGATGTAAAATGCGAAGAAGTAAATGTAGAAATTAAGCAAGAAAAAGCAGAAGAGCCAAAACTAGTGGAAAAGGCTCCAGAAAAGATTCAAGAAAAAGTTCAAGAAAAAGCTCCATTAGGAAATGTACAGCCTAAAAAGGAAATAGCTAAAAATACAACTCAGAAAGAAAATAAGAAGACTCACCAATCAGTTAGAGTTGACTTAGAAAGATTAGATAAACTTATGAATATGGTATCTGAGTTAGTTATTAATAGAACAAGATTAGAACAAATAAGTTTAAAATATAAATCTTTAGAATTAAATGAAACACTTGAACAAGTAGCTAGAACAACAACAGACCTACAAGACTTGGTTATGAAAATAAGAATGTTACCATTAGATGTAGTATTCAATAGATTCCCAAGAATGATTAGAGATATTTCTGTGGAATTAAACAAGGAAATAAATTTTGTTGTTGAAGGAGCAGAAACAGAACTTGATAGAACTGTAATTGATGAAATTGGAGAACCGTTAATTCACTTATTAAGAAATGCTGCAGACCATGGAGTTGAAAGCAAGGAAGAAAGAATTGCAAAAGGTAAAAATCCAGTTGGTACAGTAAGACTAGTTGCATATCAAGAAGGAACTAAAGCAGTAATCAAAGTAGAAGATGATGGTGCTGGAATAGATCCTGCTAAGATTAAAGCTAAAGCTGAACGTGTTGGTATTAATACTGAAGGCATGAACGAGGATGATATTAAAAACCTAATATTTGCACAAGGTTTCTCTACAAATGAAGTTGTTACAGACATTTCTGGTAGAGGAGTAGGAATGGATGTTGTTAAAACAAAAATTTCTGCATTAGGTGGAACTGTTGAAGTAGTTTCAGAAATAGGCAAAGGTTCTGCATTTATAATTAAATTACCATTAACACTTCAAATTATACAAGCTTTACTAGTAAAAGTAGGTAGCGAAACTTTTGCAATATCATTAGGATTTATTGACAGAGTAATAGATTATAAAAAAGATAATGTTAAGCAAACTAATGGTAAAGAAGTTATTATATACAGAGATGAAGTTATACCTTTAGTAAGGGTTAATGAAAAACTTCATATTGACAGCCAAGAAGAAGGTAAGAAGTTTGTTATAATAGTAAAAGTTGGAGGAAAAACTGTTGGACTACAAGTTGATTCATTAGCAGGGCAACAAGAAGTTGTTATCAAGCCTTTAGGTAAGAGTTTAGAATCCTTAAAAGAGTATATTGGAGCTACTATACTTGGAGACGGTTTAGTGACTTTAATACTTGATGTAGCTGCATTATTACAGCTAGGTTAGGAGAGAATATAAATGAAAGAAAACCTATTTAGTCCAATGCAATTAGATGCGATAAGAGAAGTATCTAACATAGGTGCTGGGAATGCTGCTACAGCATTATCCCAGCTGCTAAATAAAAAAATAGATATGTCAGTACCATCAGTTAATATTATAGATTTTGAAGAAGTTTTTTCAAACTTCACTGATGAGAAAGAAGTGTTAGGAATCTTAATTAGAGTTTTAGGGGATACTCCTGGTAATATCTTATTTATATTTGAAAAAGATGCAGCTAGTGAGATTGTTGAAGCTTTAATTGGTTCCTCAGATATGTTATTAACAGAGATGGGAAAATCAGCACTTTGCGAGGTTGGGAATATTATATCTGGTGCTTTTATGAATGCTATTAGTAAGTTTACCAATCTTTCAATTATGGCTTCAGTACCAGCCATGTCGCATGATATGCTAGGAGCAGTTCTATCTTCTACAATGATAGAAACTGCACAATTTAGTGAAAATATTTTGGAAATAGAAACTAATTTTTTAACAGGTAATAATAGTACTGAGGCTGGAGGATACTTCTACTTCTTGCCTATGCCTGGATCTTTAGAAAAAATATTAAATGCAATAGGAGTAATGTAATTACGGAGGGAATGCGAATGTCAAGAGTATTAATAGTGGATGATGCTGCTTTCATGAGAATGATGATTAAGGATATCTTAGAAAAGAATGGGTTTGAAGTTGTTGGTGAAGCTAACAATGGAATAAAGGCTGTAGAGTTATACAAAAAAGAAAAACCAGATGTTGTAACAATGGATATCACAATGCCTGATATGGATGGTATTGAAGCAGTTAAACAAATTAAAGAATTTGACCCATCAGCAAGAGTTATTATGTGTTCAGCTATGGGACAACAAAGTATGGTAATGGATGCAATAAGAGCAGGAGCAAAAGACTTTATCGTTAAGCCTTTCCAAGCAGATAGAGTACTTGAAGCTATAAAGAAAACCATAGGATAACCAAATTAGGAGGGAAGACCTATGCAAATAATTGCCTTTAAAATAGGAAATGAATTTTTTGGTGTAGAAACACAAAATGTACAAAATATTAATGATATTATGGAGATAACAAAGGTACCTAATTCTCCTGCATACATAAAAGGGTTAATTAATCTAAGAGGGAATATTATTTCACTAGTTGATTTACATCTTCTTTTGGAAGCGCAAGTATCTGAAGAAAGTCAAAATAATATTATTATATTGGGAATTGAAGAAGAACAAATAGGAATTATGGTAGATTCTGTACAAGAAGTATTAGAGGTTGACGACAAGGATATTCAAAAGATTGAAGCATCTAAACACCAAGCATACTTAAAAGGTATAGTTAACCTTGATGATAAGATTATCACATTGATTGATATAAACAGAATATTAAATCCATAAAAAAGTGAGGGGAAAACATGGCAGAGGTTTTATCACAAAGTGAAATAGATGCCTTGTTATCTGCCCTTTCTACAGGAGAACTACAACCAGAGGAGCTTCAAAAGGATGAAGAGAAACAAAAAGTCAAGCTTTATGACTTTAGAAGCCCTCAAAAGTTTTCTAAGGAACATATAAGAACACTTGAACTTATTCATGATAATTATGCAAGAATAATAAGTAATTATTTGAGTGGTCAACTTAGAAAAAATGTCAAAGTTAAGATAGAAACTGTAGAACAGATAACCTATGAGGAATTTATACACTCGGTATCAAATCCAACAATATTGACTATATTCACTTTGGCTCCGCTTAGTGGAAGTATTTTATTTGAAACAAATCCACAGTTTGTTTATCAAGTATTAGATATTCTATTAGGTGGTGATGGAGAGAGAAAACTATATACAGCAAAAGAATTTACAGATATAGACAAAAATATAATACAACAAGTTAATGCTGGATTGATTTCAAATCTAAAGTTAGCTTGGGAGGATTTAATTTCTGTTGAACCTGCTGTAGATTCAATAGAAACAAATCCAGCTCTAAATCAAACATTAGCGCCAACTGAACCAGTTGCACTTATAGTTTTTTCAGTTGAACTTGGAAAAAGTAATTGTTTCATCAATTTATGTATTCCATATCTAAGCTTAGAAAAAGTTCTTGATAAGTTAGTTGTTCAATACTGGTTTAGAGATGAAGGAGAAGAAGACAAAGAAGAATCTAAGAAGAAAGTATTAGATAGATTAAATAATGTAGATGTTGACATGCACGTAGAATTAGGAAAGACACATCTTATGGTTGATGACTTCTTAAAGCTTGTTAACGGAGACATAGTTAAATTGGATAATAAATTTACAGAGCCTGTTAAAGTATTTGTGGAAAATGAAGTAAGCTATATCGGTAAACCAGGAGTTATTGGTAAGAAGGCAGGCGTAGCTATTCTAGATATTTTGGAAAAGGATGTGGGAAACGATGAGTAACGGATTTCTTTCACAAGAAGAAATAGATTCACTTTTAAATGGAAATCCTAGCAGTACAGCAAGTCAGCCTGAAGCGGATGATGATCAAAATTTAAAGGATATAGAAAAAGATTTGTTGGGTGAAATTGGAAATATATCCATGGGCTCAGCATCAACTGCCTTATCACAGATTATTAATCAACAGGTTAATATCACAACTCCAGTGGTAACACTGACAACATTGCATGAGGTTAAAAAAGGATTTGAGACACCAAATATAGTATTAGAAGTAGAATATACTTCAGGAATTGTAGGTAAGAATATCCTTATTATGAAAAATAGTGATGCATCAGTTATAGCAAATCTGATGATGGGTGGAGATGGTTCTGTAACAGTTACAGAATTATCAGAAATAGAAATATCAGCAGTTCAAGAAGCAATGAATCAAATGATAGGTTCAGCAGCAACTTCAATGGCAACAATGTTCTCAAGAGAAGTAAATATTTCCCCACCTAAATCAAAAGTTTGGCAAAATGATGGCGATGAAATTGCTGATGATATCAGCGACGAAGAGAAGGTAGTTAAAGTTTCTTTCAGAATGACAATAGGTTCGCTAGTAGATTCAAGCATAATGCAAATATTGCCTGTAAGTACAGCAAAGAAAATAGTTGCAATTATGATGGGAGAAGAAGACTTGATTGGAAGCGAAACTAGTAACGAAGTAGCTTCAAAGGAAATTCATCAAGAAGCACCAGTCCAAAGGGCACAAAGTCATGCTGAAACAAGAGTACAAGAAAATAATACATATGCAAGTAGTGCACCAGCACCAGTTCAAGCACCAGCTCCAGTAGTTGAAGTGCATAGAGCGCAATTTGAACCATTATCAGCAGGTGGCTCAGGAGCAGCACATAGTAATATTGATTTAATATTAGATGTACCTCTTGAAATATCAGTAGTTCTTGGAAGAACTAAAAAGAGTATAAGAGATATTTTAAATTTCTCAAGTGGATCTTTAATAGAGTTAGAAAAACTTGCTGAAGAGCCAGTTGAAGTTTTAGTAAATGGTAAGAAGATAGCTTATGGTGAAGTTGTAGTTGTTGATGAAAACTTTGGCGTGAGAATTACAAGCATAGTTTCAGGTGCTGAAAGAATAAAATCATTAAGATAAAAAAAGCTTTGTAAAAAGTCTCATATAGACACAATGCCTATATGGACCTTTTACAAGACTTTCAAAATAAAAAAAGAATTTAACTCCTAGTATTATTTTTTAACAAGTAATACTAGGAGTTTCTAATTATGGGTAATATAATAATAATGCATTTTATCCGCGTATAGGGTATTTCGTGCGAAATTATATACAATCTAAATTAAATTACTAAATAAATATAAACATATAACGATAATAATATTAGAACGATAAAGTATTAAAGGTGGGGTTAGTATGAATATTAAAGGGATATCTCCCTCAAGTATTAATAATTACTATAATTCAAATGTAAAGAAAGTAGAAAAGAAGGATGTAGCCAAGGTTCAAGATAAAATTGAAATATCAAAGACAGGTAAAGCCCTTCAAAAATATGGTGTAGATGAAGTATTCACAAATTCACCAGAAAAAATAGAAAAGTTAAAAAATGATATTAAAAATGGAACTTATAATCCAAGTTCAGCTGCTATCTCTAAAGCTATGTTTGACTCAATGAAAGGGAGAAAGATTTAATGAGTGAATCCATAAAAGAAATATTTATAGAAGAGAAAAATAGCTTAATAAAGCTTATGAATATTTTAGAGAAGCAACATGGATATATAATAAACAAAGAAATTTTCAACTTAGAGGGTATAGTTGAAGAAATTCAAGAAGTAAATAAAGAAGTAGCTCAGTGGGAAGTAAAAAGAAGAAGGGCTACATCGGGGTTAGATTTGGTTGATTACATTAATAATAATAAAGATGAAGAGCTAGAAAATTTATATAGAGAAATAAGAATGCTCTTAGAAGAATTAAGATTACAGAAGGATACTAATGAGTTATTAATAAAACAGCAACTATCCTTTACAAATAGACTATTAACAATAATTAATCCTAGAAGGGATATAGACACTTACAATTCTTATGGGAAAATAAAAAGGTAATGGGAGGATAATATGTCAGGATTATTTGGAACATTAAATATTGGTGGAAGAGGAATGTCAGTTGCTCAAAAAACAATTGATGTAACTTCACATAATATTTCTAATGCTAACACGCCTGGATTTTCAAGACAAAGGGCTCAGATAGAAACATCAAGACCATATGGAGGTCCTGTATTAGGTGCTGTTGCTACAGCAGGGCAACTAGGAACAGGAGCTCAAGTATCTGCTATCGAAAGAATAAGAGATACCTTTTTGGATTTTCAGGTGAGAAATGAAACAAGTACAGCTGGAAAATTTGATATAAGAAATAATTTCTTAGGTGAAGTTCAAGATATATTTAACGAACCATCAGATACAGGAATTTCAACATTAATGGGTAAGTTCTTTGATTCATGGCAAGAACTATCCAAGCAACCTCAAAACTCAAATGCTAGAACAGTAACTGCTCAACAAACAGTTTCATTAACAGATGCATTAAATCATACATACACTAAGCTTCAAGATCTAAAATCAAATGCTCAGAATTTGCTTAAGAATGATGTGACTGATATGAATAGCTTATTAGATCAGATTGGTGCATTGAATAAGGAAATTAAAACAGTTAAGGTTTCAGGAAATCAACCTAATGATTTAGAGGATAAAAGAGATTTACTTATTGACCAATTAAGTAATAAATTTAATTTAAATGTTGATAGAAAAGAGTTTGAGGGAATAGACTTAAAACCTACTGACTTAGGTGGAATGAAAAATGGTAAATTAGTATCAGCTGATGACAATGAATCAGTTATGAGATTTTCATATATAAGTTCAATGGAAAAGGATAGCAATGATCCATCAGGCCAAACTTATAATATAACTTACTATAAGCTAGGCAATATGCAATCAGAAGATAATAAAGGAACAATTAAAGTAACCGGTATGACTTCTGATAAAGCTGAAGAATTAATGAATTCAAGAATACTATGGGCTAACTCAGAGGGGGTTCCTGTAAAAGGTGATGGATATCCGATAAAAGAAAATTATGCGATTAATGCTGCTGAAATTATGGATTTTCAGCCTCAATCAGGTGAAATTGCGGGTACAATATCAGTAGAACAAGACATAAATGGATATATAGATCAATTAAATAAGATTGCTAAATCATTAGCATATTCAGTAAATGCTATACATTCAGGTCTTACAAAAAGCAGTGGTAATCCAGGAGTTCCAGATAAAGACTATTCAGTTTTCTTTGTAAATAAAGATGTTGCTAAATATAATAATGCACATGAATTATATAACTTAGATGATACATTAGCAGCAGAGCAGGATATTAACGCTGGAAACATTACTTTAAATGAAGAACTATTAAATGATGTAATGAAGATAAAAACTAAGACTCATGATAATGCTTATGCCTTTACAGGCCAGAACCCAGTTGATGGAGAAAGTGATGGGGCAAGAGCATTGGCAATTGCAAAACTAAGAGATACCTTACTTAGAGTTCAAGATTTTGGAGGAACAGTTAGTACGAGAGCAGATATGTTCAGTGCATCTAAAGGAGGAGCGACACTTAGTAATAATGGAATGACTATTGCAAGTGATACAAGTGGCATGACACTTAGTGGATTTTTCAAAGATACAATTGATAAGCTTGGTGTTCAAGCTCAAGAATCTGGTAGAATGGTAACTAATCAGGAGAGTCTGCTTAATTCTCTTCAACAAAGCAGAGATTCTGTATCAGGAGTATCCTTAGATGAAGAAATGACAAATTTAGTACAATTTCAACACGCTTATAATGCAAATGCCAAGATAATAGCAACAGTAGATGAACTTCTTGATGTTGTAGTAAATGGGTTGATTAAATAGGAGGTTAGTTAAATGAGAGTAACCAATAGAATGCTTTCAAACAATTATCTTAGCGATATGAGAACAAATTTGACAAATATGCAAAAGATGCAACAACAATTAAGTTCAGGTAAGGAAATAAGAAAACCTTCTGATAATCCTTTTAAAGTAGCTAGATCAATGCAACTAACTTCAGATATGGCTACAAATGTTCAATATAATGAAAATATTAAGGATACAATTAATTGGCTTGATGCAACTGATACAGGCTTAGGACAAGTAAATGAATCTTTACAAAGAATTAGAGAACTTATGGTTTCTTCAGGAAACGCAGCATATGGGTCCGATGAAAAAAAAGCAATAAAAGATGAAGTAAATGAAAAAGTATCTGAAATTGCACAGATTTTAAATACAAACTTTGATGGAAGATACATATTTGGAGGAACCAAAACTACATCAAAACCAATAAAGATAAATACTGATGCACTTAGTGGAAATAATACACTAGCTTTTTCAGGAAAAAATGGAGAGGACTTGCCACTTAACACAGGTAATGTGGATATTGATGCTCAACTTGATATGATTGGAGCAAAGATGGATGTGGAAGTTTCTCAAGGTGTTACAATGCAATATAATGTAAATGCTAAAGATATTGTAAGTTTCACAAGTGAAAAAGGAAAAAATATTAATTTGATGGATCTATTAGGGGATATAGTTAATAACTTAGGATCTTCTAATCCAGCTGATGCAGATAAGTTAATAAATGAAAATTTAGAGGATATAACAACTACCGTTACAAATGTTTTAAAAGTAAGGGCGGAAGTTGGAGCTAAACAAAATAGAATGGATTCAGCTAAAGATAAAAATGAAGAAGAGAACTATAATATGACAGATATTCTTTCAAAAACTGAAGATATTGATATAACACAAAAGATGATGGAATATTCAATGGCTCAAACAGTGTATACGGCATCCTTACAAACTTCAGCTAGGATAATACAACCATCTTTGATGGATTTCCTAAAATAATAGGAGGGTAAAGTATGGAAATAGTTACGAGATTTCATGGAACTTTTAACTACGATGAAAAAGACATTATAAACTTTCCAAATGGAATTATGGGATTTGAAGACTTGAAAAAGTTTATCATAGTTCAATCTAAAGAAAATGAAGCATTTAGTATTTTTCAGTCCTTAGAGAATAGTGAAGTAGGATTAGTAGTAGTATCTCCATTTGATGTTAAAAAGGATTATGAAATAGAATTGAATGAAGAAGTAATTAAGAGTTTAAGTATAGAGAATCCAGAGGAGGTTGTTTTATATAATACTGTTACATTAAATTCAGATGTTTATAAAATAACTGTAAATTTAAAAGCACCTATTATTATAAATATTAATAAAAAAGTAGGTAAACAGGTAATAATAGATAAAGAAGACTTTAAAATAAAACATCCTTTAATAAAGAGGTGATTAGATGTTAGTTATTACCAGAAAAAAGGGTGAAGCATTATTAATAGGTGATGATATTGAAATAGAAGTTATAAAACTTGAAAATGGAAATGTAAAATTAGCTATTAATGCACCAAAAAGTATAAGAATCCTTAGGAAAGAATTATATGAAGAAGTTACAAATGAAAATAAAGAAGCTATATCTTTTGACTTAGATATGCTTAAAAATATAAAAAAATAAAAAACATTGTAATCGGGGTGAATAATATGGATGTTAATGCGGTTAGTCAAGGAGGACAACTAAACCTGGATTATCAATCAAGTGCGACAGTAGAAAAGGTTGAGATTAAATCTCCAGTTAATGAAAAAGCAAAAGATGAAAAAGAAGATAAAAATATTAAAAAAGCCGTACAAAAATTAAATAAATTTTTAGAAGATGAAGGTACTCATGCAGTTTATTCTACTCATGATAAGTTCAAAAAAGACGTTATGATCAAAATAGTTGATAATAAGACTAATGAGGTTATCTTAGAGATTCCACCAAAGAAAATATTGGATATGATAGCTAAAATGTTGGAAACAGTTGGAGTAGTCTTCGATAAAAAAGCTTAAGGTGGTGGTTTAATGGAATTTAAACTAAATAAAATTGACACTGACTTGAGAAGAAAGCTAATGGAACAAACTAAAGATGGTAAAGTTCATGGCCCGAGTAAAAAAGAAATAACCATTAGAGCATATAGTGAAGATGAAGAAACTGCAAAAGATAGAAATTCATTTAAAGAGACATTGAAACGTAGCAAACAGCAAGGTGGAAAAAATCATAAGATTGAAGTTGAAGGCGTCATGGTAGATAATTTGCAGGTGGAGGGGGAAAAAGAAATATCAAATAATAGCTCCCTTGGGGTATTTGTTGATACGAAAAAATAGGAGGGAAAGTATGTATCCAAATGCATTAAATGTATATAAAAATAATTCCGTAAATTATGCTTCAAAAGAACAATTACTACTTATGTTAGTAGATGGTGCAGTGAAATTCTCCAAACAATCTAAAGAGGCAATTGATAATAAAAATATTAAACTATCACATGAATATCTAACAAGAACTCAAGATATCTTTACTGAATTAATGATAAGTTTAGATAGAAATGCAGGAAATTGGGCTGAAGATATGTTTAAAATATACGAATTTGTTAAAAATGAATTAGCTGAAATAAATTTGAAAAAAGATAGCAAAAAGTTGGACAAGCTAATTCCATTAATAGAAAATATTCAAGATACATGGCATACTGCTTATAAATTATCTAAAGAAAATAGATAAATAAAATATGATTTATTATAGGAGGGATATAGATGAATGTAGCTTCTACAACTTCAAGTACTTCAAGTACTCCAAGTTCAGGAAATAGAATAACAGGATTAAGTGGAATAGACGTTGATAGTTTAGTTAAAGCTGCAATGCTGGGACAACAAAGCAAAATAGATAAGGCTAATCAGCAAAAACAAATGTTACAGTTTCAACAAAATGCTTATAGAGATGTAATTAAAGAATTAAGAGATTTTTACTCAAAATATATGGATTTGGCAAAACCGGATAATTCTATGTTGGTTTCTAAAAACTATCAGACAGCTGTGTTTACTCCTAGCAATGGTAGTGGAGCTGTAAGTGCAGTTGGATTATCTGGAGCTCAAGTAGGAAATTACAAGGTTCAAGTTGATGCGCTTGCAACTCCAGCTAGAATTAAATTCACTGATTTCAACTCATTAGTTGGAACTAAAAAAGATATTAATATCAATGGGAAAGTTGTAACTGTTGATTTAACCTCTGCAGATGTTAGCACCTCTAAAGATACCATAATGTCAATATTTAATGCTGCAATAATTAAAGCAGGTGCAGATGCTAAAATGACCAAAAGTGATATTACAGGTGAGTATATACTTCAAACTAATGGAGTTGGATCGAATGATACAATTGGGTATAATCCGGCTAAAGCTACAGTTGCTTTATCAGATCTTGTTGGACAGAATGTATCATTTGAATTTCAAAATAATGGACAAACACAAACTGTTAGTGTTGACTTAACACAAATGCCTAATACTAATGCTACTGAAAAAGATGCAATACTTCTAAAACTTAAAAATGCTCTAGGAAGTAAAGCAGGATTTTCTATAGATGCAAGCGATAATATCACATTTTCAACTACTGCATTAGGAACAGGAAGTGGAATGACCATAAACGCTGGGGCAAATACAGTAGGGCCTATAATGGGTACTGTGGATGCACTAAATGCTATAGGTGGAGATGCAAAAGTAGAAATTACAGATACTTATGGAAATACAGCAACAAAAACTTATCAAAGCAATTCATTTACAGTAGATAATGTTAAGTTCACTATTTCGGATGTTACTTCAAGCCCAGTTACTATACAAGGTAAAACAGATATTACAGACTTAAAGAAAAGGATAATGGATTTTGTTGATGATTATAATAAGATGATTGGTGATATAACATCTAGACTTACTGAAAAGAAAAATAGAGATTATCCCCCTTTAACGGATACTCAAAGAGCTTCTATGACTACAGATCAAATAACGCAGTGGGAAGCGAAAACAAAAGAAGGGATGTTAAGAAATGATAATTATCTTTCAGGCATAGTATCTTCCTTAAGAAGTGCTTTTAATACTCCTGTAACAGGACAAAAGTTGAAATATTATGATATTGGTTTTGACTTTTCAGACGATGTAACAACACCAGGTCAACTTACTGTAGATGAAGGAAAACTTACTGCTTCATTAGAAAATAGTCCAGATGATGTATATAAGTTATTTACGAATATGGCAGATTCCGCTTTGTCAAAGGATCAGCAATTTAAAGACAATGGAATAATGCAGAGACTTAAGAATATCTTAAATGATAATGTAATTAGTTCAGATTCATTATTATTAAAAAAAGTTGGATATACTGGGTCTGTTACATTCTATAATAATGATTTATTAAAAGCTATAGATACCCAGACTAAATTAATAACTGATTTACAAGATAAATTTGTTGATCAACAAAACAGATTATATCAAAGATATGCCTCTTTAGAGACAGCAATGAATAATTATAATAGTCAGGCAACTTACCTAGCTAATGCTTTTGGTGGTGGGCAATAGTGAATTATTGGAATGAAGCAATTAGAATAGAAGAAACGTTAGCAAGATATTTAAAAGAAGAAAAAATCGAAGAATTTAATAAACTGCTAAAAGATAAAGAAACTTTCTATCATGAGTATGCTAAAAATTCATCAGAAGAGCTTAAGAAATTTTTAAGTTCTTCTGAATATAAAGAACTTCAGAAAAATATTCAAAATATTTATGAGAAGAATAGAGAAAGTCTACGAGAAGAAATAAAAGAATTAACCAAAACAAAAAATGCTACAACTCAATACAGAAATAATTCTCATGCTAGTATAAATTATTTCTCTAAAAAAGTATAAAAATTTTCAAAAAAAGTATAAAGTAAATTTAAAATAAGACGAAATATTAAGTACAAGGTTAAAAAACCTAAAAAATATGACAGGGATGTCAAAAAAACATAATTCAAGGAGGAATTTAAAATGATAATTAATCACAATCTTAATGCAATGAATGCACACAGACAAATGACTAACAACATAGGTGCTGCTGGAAAAGCAATGGAAAAGTTAAGCTCAGGTTTAAGAATAAACAGAGCTGGAGATGATGCAGCTGGACTAGCAATCTCTGAAAAAATGAGAGGACAAATCAGAGGATTAGATCAAGGATCAAGAAATGCTCAAGATGGTATTTCATTAATCCAAACAGCAGAAGGTGCTTTAAATGAAACTCACTCAATTCTTCAAAGAATGAGAGAATTAGCTGTACAAGCAGGTACTGATACTAATACTACAGTTGATAGAGCTGCTCTACAAAAAGAATTCTCACAATTGCAAACTGAAGTAACAAGAATAGCAAACCAAACAGAATTCAATACTAAGAAGTTAATAGCTGCTTCTGGATCATTTACATTCCAAGTTGGTGCTAACCAATCTCAAGTTATTTCAATAACTATTAATAATATGACTGCATCTGGATTATCAGTAGCTACAGCTGATGCACAAATTGATGGTTCATCAATTACTAATGCTCAAGCAGCAATCACAACTGTTGATAGTGCTATAACTTTAGTTTCAACTGAAAGAGCTAACCTAGGATCAGTTCAAAACAGATTAGAGCACACAATAAACAACTTAAACACTGCAAGTGAAAACTTACAAGCGTCAGAATCAAGAATCAGAGACGTAGATATGGCAAAAGAAATGATGAATTACTCAAAGAACAACATACTACAACAAGCTGCTCAAGCTATGCTTGCTCAAGCAAACCAAACTCCACAAGGAGTACTTCAATTATTAAGATAGTACATTATAAAAGACCAGTTTTCTGGTCTTTTATTTTTTTTGCTCATTATTAATTAAGTTTTAGATAAAGATAGTCTTAAATTCTACGATAACTAAACTAGATAAACTATACATAAAGTGAATAGGAGGAATCGATTTGTTTCAGAAAAATTTAGACATCTTAAAAAGGCTTGGATATGATGAAACATATGTTGATGGGAACGAGTTTGAAGTGGAAAAGACAAAGGACGGTCTTGAAGCAATAAAAATTAAAAATGAGAAAAAAGCAATATATAGCAATAGTTTATATAATACTCACAGAGAAGTACAAATGTTACTAGAAAGTTTAGATTTTGATAGAGATAACTTATTTATAGTATATGGATTAGGAATGGGATATCATATAAGAGAAATATTTGATAAAATGACAAAGTTTAGTTACATCTTTGTAATAGAGAGCAATAAGGATATACTAACTACCTATATGAGAAACTGTGATTTTTCAGAATTAATAAATAAGAATACACTATTTTTCTTTGGGAGTGAAGAAGAGATAATAAATAAGATATACACAATTATGGGACATATAAATACTTTAGGAGCAGCTGTAAATTCAGTTGAAGTAATTCCAGCAGCATATAAACAAATATATGGTTTAAATTCTATTTATGATATGAATTCTAATATAATTGAATCCATAAAACACTCTTTGTTTTTAGTAGGAAATGATATTCAGGATAGTATTGATGGATTTGAAAATTATATAAAGAATATTAAAGATTTAATAAAAAGTCCTAAATTGAATTCATTAAAAGATAAGTATATAGATAAACCTGCTATAATTGTAAGTGCAGGACCATCATTAGATAAAAATATACATCTTTTAAAAGAAGCCCAAGGGAAAGCGTTGATTCTTGCAACAGATGCAGTAATTAGTTCATTAGAAAAATACAACGTGATTCCAGATGCAGTTTTTTCAGTAGAGAGGGTGCTTAAGACATATGAGGCTTTTTATAAGGATAAACAACTTAATGAGAAAACTGTTTTTGTAGGACCTTCAGTTATAAGACCAGAAATATTAGAAACATTAGTAAATAATAAGAAAATATTATTTTTAAAGCAAGGTGAAGGTCAAAGTGGATGGATAAATGCGAATATACTGAAGGAAGATAGATTGTTGACCACTGGTGCTTCATGTGCACATACAGCCTTATCATTTGCAAAGTACTTAGGTGCTGATCCAATAATATTTGTTGGGCAAGATCTTGCGTTTACACAAGAGGGAATAACTCATAGCAAGGATGTTGAAATAAAGCAAAAGGCCTCAATAGAAGCTAATAAACTTTGGGTTAAAGGAATAAATGGCGAAAAGCTTCCAACTAATTTAGCATTTAAGAATTTCTTGCTTTGGTTTGAAACTGAAATTGCTAAGGATAAAAGTGAAAGAAAGTATATTGATGCAACAGAGGGAGGAGCATATAAAAAAGGAACAATTATAATGAAGTTCAAAGAAGTTCTAGAAAAGTATTGTAACGAAGAAATTGTGAATTTGTATGAAATAGTTCCTAATGAGTCTGAGCTTGATGAACAATATATTAATACTGTATATATATTAGCTGAATTAAAAAGAGAAATAATATCTTTAATGAGAAAATGTAAGAAACAGAATAGAAGATTAAGCAGATACTTGAAAAGTAATGCAGGAAAAGATAATATTGATAGCATAGATAAAGGAATAAATTTATTGAAGCTTAATTTTAAGGTAGAACGAGCTGTATTTGATAATAAATTATTTCTCGGTTTGTTTCAATCTGTAATAACTGCTGCAGTTATTGCTGTAAGAAAATTGGGAACTGTAATAACTGATGACATAGTTAGAGAAAACATGGCAATACAAATAAGATTAAATAAAAACATATTATTGGGTTGTAAAGTTATGTTGAGATTAGTTTCAAAATTGAATAAGTCAATAATAGAAGATGAAGAGTATAAAGAATTAATACATACTATAGGGGGAAGAGAACATGAATAATGCAAATATAGAAGTTTTAAATACAGCTAAAGAATACATTATTCCATTAACAAGAGGAATTGAACAGGCAGTTAATCATTTTCATACTGGTGATGAAAGAAATGGAGCTAATTTAATCATTCAAATAGCGGATGGAATTGAATGGTTAGTTAATGCACTAATGATATCAAGAGATTTGATAGATTCAGAGAAAAATGTTAGTGAATTAAATGATAAGTTAAGAGAAATAGTAGAAGCTTTTGAAAATGAAGATTATATACTGATAAGTGATTTACTAGAATATGAAGTTAAGCCAGTACTTTCAGATATACAAAGTAACTTACAGGGGATACTTAAATCATAGAATATGCTAATTATATATTAATGAATCAGGTAATGATTTTTGTATGAAGGAATGATATAAGTGGCAGACAATATTATTATAGAAAAAGCAAAAGATGGTAACTGGACTTGTAAGGTGAAAATTGATGACAAGTGGAAGTACATATATTCAAAATATAATCCAATAAAAAAAATTGAAAATATAGCATCTGATGAAAATTATATAGTTCTTGGAATTGGATTAGGTTATGAATTGAAACAGATTATCCAGAATACTAAAGGAAACATATACGTTATAGATAAGAATGAAAATTTTTATAATATAATACAAGAACATAATGACTTAAATATAGAGTATGAAGATAGAGTAGTATTTTTATTTGGAGAAGCCTATAAAGATATATATTTTAAAATGGATGATAAGAATTTAATATATGATAATAAGAACATAACAGAGGTGGATAGCAAATTTTATTATGATGTATTAAAGTATTTATCAACGAGAGAGAAAAAGAAGAGTAAACTAAAAGTTGCATTTTATGAAGCAACCACTGTTGCAGATGATTGCATGGATGCGCTAAGAAATATAGGATATGATGTTGTTAAGATGTATTTTTCAACAAAACATAAAATGCTTCAAGACATAATGGATGAAATGCCAGATTTTATTTTTACAATAAACCCTAGTGATAAGGTTTCAGAAATTTCAAGAATTTTATCTATACCATATATATCATGGGTAGTAGATAGTCCGGCATATTCCTTATATAGTGACTTTCTAAAAAATAAAAGTATATTTGCATTTGTATATGACTGTGATATGGCATTAGAGCTTAATAGTATGGGACTTAGGAATATTGCATATATGCCAGTTGCAGCTAATGTTAGTAGATTAGATAATGTTCATTTAAGTTCCCAAGATGTTGATAAATATAACTGTGATATAAGCTTTCTAGGTACAGTTGGAATGGATAATGAATTTAATAAATTCCTATATGAATTCTTAAGTAAAGAGACTATTTCAGAAATAAATGAAATATTTAATAAACAACACCTAAATCTAAACAAATATTTAATTAAAGATATAGTCACAGATAAGCTAGTAACAAAGATACTTGAGGAAACAGGATACAAGACAAGTGATGAAACATTTCTAGATAGTAAAACAAAGATAGCCTACTTTTTAGCAAAAAAGTATAATGAGATTCAAAGAATTGATATGGTTCATAAACTTTCAAATGAATTTAATATGCATGTTTATGGTGATGAGAATTGGGGTAAACTTAATCTGAGCAATGTTAAATATAAAGGATATGCAGAGCACTTTAATGAGATGCCAAAGGTTTTTAAATGTTCAAAGATTAATATTAATTTTACAAGGATTTATGTTGATTCAGGTTTGCCAATGAGAGTATTTGACATACTAGGGAGTAAGGGATTTTTAGTCACAAATCATAAAGCTGATATAGATAAATATTTTAAAGATGGTGAAGATTTAGTTAAGTATAGAGATACTAAGGATTTGATAGAAATCAGTCAATACTACCTAAATAATGAACAAGAAAGACAAAAGATAATGATAAGTGGGTATGAGAAAGTAAAGGAATATCACACATATGAAGTAAGACTAAAAAAAATGATGAAATGCATTAAAGAATATTTTTCTATAATTTAGGTATTATTAGGTACTTAGGATATTTTATCCTAAGTTTTCTTTTTTATTAGACGATAATAAATGTAAGATGTAATTTTGCTTATAATAATATAAAGAGAATATAAATGTGGTAGAATTAATAATAGATTAAAAGGAGAAAAGGAGAAGGTTAATATGGCATACTAGGAAAAGTTTACAATAAATGCACCAAGTGATTCAGAGGTAAATATAAAAATTAGAAATGAGTTAGAGTACTTTATAACTTTTCCGTCTAATTTCAGTGAAAATAATAAGTATGGCGTGGTATTTTGTATAACAGGTTATGGAGATAACGCGGATTCGGAATATCAATTTAAAAAATTACATCCATATATATATGAAGAATATAATATGCTCATTGTAGGAGTAAGATATCATAACGACTTGAGAGTAAAACAAACCATGAAGGTAAATAAAGTAGTCTTAAGCTTGTTTTACAATATTGATATTAATCAATTGAATGCAATTAAAGACTATAATGAAATGATAGAATTTTTACATAATTTCCTAATAGCAAATAAGATATAAAAAATAGACAAAGATCTGGCATTTTTGCAAGAAGCATATGATGGATATTCTTATTTTGGATTTATGCCGGCAATTGATCATTTAAACGTACTATTTGAAATAATCAAAAATTATAATATAGATAAACAAAAAATAATTGCATTTGGAAGATCATAAGGTTAAGCCTCAAACTATGTATTGTTGTTATCATTTAGCAAACGATACACTTATCCTATATATTATAAAGATACCGCTTGTGCTATATTAGAGAAATATAACATTGTTTATTACAAAAGGATGGAATAACAGGATACCTATGGAAATTATTTGAAAACCTAAACCATGGGATGAATGCCTCATTAAGTAAATTATTAGATTTTTCTATAAACAAATACTTAGAATCAAATATAGTAAAAGATAATGTAACAGACTTTGATTTAGGTATAAATTATGGATTTCCATGTTTAGATAAAGTTTATAATTTTAATTTTAGTAGAAATGGTCTTGAAACTTATATACAGAATCTGATATAAGAATTGAAAGAGTATTAAAAATTATATTTTTAATAAGAAAGGTTTACGTTGGACGAAATGAAGAGAAATATAGATATTATAAACATAAGAGAAGGAATATATACCTTATCAATTAATAATGTACTTTTACATAGCAAATATAATCCTATAAAAGAAGCTGAAAAATTCATAGAGAGCAATATAGACAAAATAAGAAATATAAAGAATATTGTAGTTTATGGAATTGGATTAGGTTATCACTTAAAAGCCATGCTTAATATAATTAATGAAGATTGTAATATATTTGCATTTGATGCAGATATGGAAGTAATAAAAAAAAGCAATGAATTAAAGATGTTGGATGAGTTAAAGAATGATAAAAGAGTACATTTGTTTTGTGGGTTTAGTAAAGAATTTTTGATAAATCTTTCTGAAAAAATGAATTTGGTAGAAGATATTATTATCTATAAACCGTCTGTGAGAACTTTATCACCAGAATATGAGAACTTAATAATTATATTAAATTCTTATGAAATATCTAAAATCGGTATAATGAGATATGGTGAAAAACTAAAGGAAAACTATAATAATAATTTATTAGAAAATTATCATAATTTTAAAGAATTTTTGGATACTAAACAGTTTAATGATAAACCAATTGTTATTGCAGCAGGAGGACCTTCCTTAGAAGAGGTATTAGTAGATTTAAAGACAAACAGAGATAAGTTTTATGTTTTTTCTTTGGGTCGTACAATTGATATTTTAATGAAAAATGGAATAAAGCCAGATATAATGTCAATTATTGATCCAGATGATATAGTTTATGACCAAATTAAAGATTATATAAATTTAGATATTCCATTATGTTTTTTAAGCACAGCATGCAATAAAGCTGTAAAAAATTATATGGGACCTAAATATATGTTCTTTAACGATAAGGATGATAGTAATAGAGATGGTATTATAGTTCGTACAGGAAAATCAGTTGCTGTTGCTACCTTAGATATTGCAATAAAATCAGGAGTGAAAAAAGTAATTTTAGCTGGGCAAGATTTAGCATACATAAACAATAAATCTCACGCAGGTGACAATGAGGAAGATAAAGATAATTCATTTGTAGAAGGGATAAAGAAAGTACTTGGTATAAATGGAGAGATGTTATCAACCACATCTGTACTTTTAGGATTTAAGAGAAATATTGAAGTGCTAATTGATGAAAATCCTAAAATACAATTTATCAATTGTAGCAAAGGTGCAAAGATTAAGGGAACCATAGAGAAAGAATTTAAAGAAATAGTAATTGAATTAAGTTAAAATACAGATAATATAATAATATTTTTAATTTAACGGGGAGAGATAAAATGAAAAAAGTATTGATAACTGGAGCAGATGGGTTTATAGGGAGTCATCTTACAGAAATGCTATTAGAACAGGGATATGATGTTAAAGCTTTTGCATACTATAATTCGTTCAATAACTGGGGATGGTTAGATACATTACCTAAGAATAAACTGGATCAGATAGAGGTTTTCACTGGTGATATTAGAGATCCTAATGGGGTGAGAGAAGCAATGAAAGGGGTAGAGGAAGTATTTCATCTAGCAGCTCTTATTGCTATACCATTTAGCTATCATTCACCTGATTCTTATGTAGATACTAATATTAAAGGTACATTAAATATACTACAGGCAGCAAAAGATTTAGAAGTTGATAGAGTATTAGTTACTTCAACATCAGAAGTATATGGTACTGCACAGTATGTACCGATAGATGAGAAACATCCATTTCAAGGGCAATCGCCTTATTCTGCAACTAAAATAGGTGCTGACAGAATTGCGGAATCTTTCTATAGAAGCTTTAATATGCCGATAACAATAGTTAGACCATTTAATACATATGGACCAAGGCAATCTGCTAGAGCTGTAATTCCAACTATAATTACACAACTACTTGCTGGTAAAAAGGAAATAAAATTAGGTTCTTTGCATCCAACAAGAGATTTTAATTTTGTTAAGGATACAGCAAATGGGTTTATAGAGATTTCAAAATCAGAAAAAACCATAGGGGAAGAAATTAATATTGCTACTCAACAAGAGATATCTGTGGGAGAATTAGCCCAAGAATTAATCAATCAAATAAATCCTAATGCTAAAATCATTTGTGATGATCAAAGACTAAGGCCTGAAAAGAGTGAAGTTGAAAGATTGTTAGGATCAAATGAAAAAATAAAATCACTAACAAACTGGAAGCCACAATATGCCTTTAGAGAAGGAATTGCTGAAACTATAGAATGGTTTAAAAATAATTTAGATAAATATAAGACTGATATTTACAACATATAAGGAAGTGTTTTTATGGAAAAGTTTATACCATTATCTGTTCCAAATTTAAAAGGAAACGAATTAAATTATGTAACGAGTGCTGTTTCGGATGAGTGGGTTTCTACTGGTGGAGAATACATAAATAGATTTGAAAAAGATATAGCAGATTATTTAAAGGTTAGTGAAGCTGTAGCCTGTCAAAGTGGGACAGCAGCTTTACATCTGTCATTAATATTATCAGGTATAAAAGCCGGTGATGAAGTAATAACTCCGACATTAACATTTATAGCAGCAGTTAATCCAATAAGATATATGGGGGCAGAGCCGGTATTTATGGATTGTGATGATAGCTTAACAATTGACACATTAAAACTTAAGGAGTTTTGTGAAGAAAAGTGTGATTTTGTTGATGGGAAGTTAATAAACAAAGCTTCAAAAAAGCATATTAAAGCTATCATAGTTGTACATATTTTTGGAAATATGGCAGATATGGAAAGTATAATGGAAATAGCAGAGAAGTATAACATAAAGGTTATTGAAGATGCAACAGAAGCTTTAGGTTCATACTATCTTAAAGGAAAATATAAGGACAAATATGCAGGAACCATAGGTGATTTTGGAGCTTATTCGTTTAATGGAAATAAGATAATTACAACTGGTGGAGGGGGGATGCTTGTAAGCAATCTTGAAAATGGTTGTAAAAAAGCAAAATATCTCTCTACTCAAGCAAAGGATGATGAGCTTAATTACATTCATAATGAAGTAGGTTACAATTATAGAATGACAAATCTTCAAGCAGCGTTAGGAGTTGCTCAGTTGGAGAAAATTGAAGATTTTATTAAGATTAAGGAAGAAAATTATTTATTATATAAAAAGCTATTTAAGAATAACTCAAAAGTTAAACTTCTAAATTTTAGTGATGAAATAAGATCTAATAAATGGTTTTATTCTCTGTTCATAAATGAAGGAGATATTGGAAAAATCATTAGAGAACTTCAATCACATAAAATTCAAACCAGACCAATATGGGGATTAATCCATGAACAACAGCCATATATTAATAATTTTACATATAATATAGAGAAGGCTAAACATTACTCAGAGCATATTATAAATATTCCTTGTAGTACCAATTTAAATGCTGAAGATGTTAAACGAGTAGTTGAAATTATCAGTATTGTTATCGGAGGTTAAATAATGGTTTTACAAGAATTTTTAGTTGAAAAAGGTTCCACAATCAAGAATGCTATGAAGCAAATTGATAAAAATGCAAAAGGGCTTGTTTTTGTGGTTGAAGATAATAAGCTTTTAGGTACACTTACAGATGGTGATATAAGAAGATGGATTCTTAAGGATAAAAGCGTAGAAGATAATGTAGAAAAAGCAATGAATAAAAAGCCAAAATATATTTTAAATGATAAAATGTATAAAGCTAAGGAAATGCTTAAAAAGCTAAATATTGAAGCGTTACCTATAATAGACCAAGATAAAAATGTATTGGAAATAATTTTTGATGATGACAAAGTATATAACAGTAAGATTAATATTCCAGTAGTTATTATGGCAGGGGGTAAAGGGACTAGATTATATCCATATACAAAGATACTACCTAAACCTTTGATTCCCATTGGTGAGACCCCAATAATAGAAAGAATAATTAATAAGTTTAATTTTTTTGGCTGTGATGATTTTTATCTCACTCTAAATTATAAGAAAAATATGATAAAGACATATTTTAATGATTTAGAAAGAAATTATAAGGTCAACTATGTAGATGAAGATAGACCATTAGGTACAGGAGGAAGTTTATATCTACTAAAGAATACTTTAGATAAAACTTTCTTTGTTTCAAATTGTGACATCATATTAGATGAAAATTATGATAAAATACTGAAGTTTCATAAAGAACATAAATTTATGATAACCGTTGTTGCATCACTAAAACATATTATAATACCATATGGTGTAATGCAATTAGGTAAGGATGGAACTCTAGATAATACGGTGGAAAAGCCAGAATTAAGCTACTTGATTAATACAGGTATTTACATATTAGAACCAGAAGTGTTTAAATATATTCCAGATGATACTTGTATAGACTTACCAACTGTAATTGAAATATGCAAAAATGATGGTAATAAAGTTGGGGTATATCCAGTAAGTGAAAATTCATGGATGGATATGGGACAAATAGAAGAAATGGATGAGATGATAAAAAGATTAGGTGAAGAATAATGAAAAAAATATTGCTAATTGGGGGAGGAGGACATTGTAAAAGTGTTCTTGACACTCTGCTGGAATTAGATGAATATCATGAAATTGGAATAATAGATCATAAGAGTAAGATGGGACATAATATATTAAATGTTAAATATTTAGGTGATGATGATGATTTATTAAATTATTATAATGGTGGGTATGAGTATGCATTTGTTACAATAGGTAGCATTGGAAATCCAGAAGTAAGGATAAAAATTTTTGAGAAGATTAAGAAAATAGGATTTAAAGTACCTAATATTATTGACAAAAGTGCAATTACATCTAGATTTATGGTTTTGGGACAAGGAAATTATATAGGAAAAAAAGTGGTTGTCAACGCTGATACTAAAATAGGAAATTGTTGTATTATTAATACGGCATCAGTTATAGAACATGATTGTGATATTGGTGACTTTGTACATTTAGCGCCAGGAAGTATTGTATGTGGTGGAGTAAAAATAGGTAACAATACTCATATAGGAGCAAATTCGACAATAATTCAATATAAAACAATAGGAGAGAATGTTTTAATAGGAGCAGGAAGTGTTATCGTTAAGGATATTACTTCTGAAATTAAAATATTCGGAAATCCTGCAAGAGAGAGGAATTCAAATGAATAAGGTATTTATTATTGCAGAAGCTGGAGTTAATCATAATGGCAATATCAAATTAGCTAAAAAACTTATAGATGTTGCAGTTGAGGCTGGAGTTGATGCAGTTAAGTTTCAAAGCTTTAAAGCTGAAAATCTAGTGACTAAATATGCATCTAAAGCAGAATATCAAAGAAATACAACTAATAATAATGAATCTCAGTATGATATGCTTAAGAAGTTAGAGTTAAGTTATGACGACCACTTGGAATTAATAGATTATTGCAATGAGAAAGGAATCATGTTTCTTTCGTCTCCTTTTGATATGGAAAGCATAGATTACCTTGAAAAGATGGGGATTAATATATTAAAAATTCCTTCAGGAGAAATACAAAATGTTCCTTACCTAAAGAGAGTAGGACGAACAAATAAAAGAATAATACTATCCACAGGCATGGCAACTTTATCAGATATAGAATTTGCACTTGCAATCTTAAAAGAAAATGGTTCGAAGGATATTACAATTTTACATTGTAATACAGAATATCCCACTCCAATGAAAGATGTTAATTTAAATGCTATGAATACAATAAAAGAAGCATTTAAGGTTAATGTTGGATATTCAGACCATACCTTAGGAATTGAAATACCAATTGCAGCAGTTGCTATGGGTGCTACAGTTATAGAAAAACATTTTACTTTAGATAAAACAATGGAAGGACCAGACCATAAAGCAAGTTTAGAACCAGAAGAATTAAAGGCTATGGTTAATGCTATTAGAAATATTGAATTAGCATTGGGAAATGGAATTAAGGTACCTTCTGAATCAGAAATTAAAAATAAAGAAATCGCAAGGAAAAGTATTGTAACATCAAAGAAAATAAATAAAGGTGAAATTCTTACAGAAGAAAATCTAACCATAAAGAGGCCAGGAAGTGGTATCTCTCCAACAATGTGGAATGAAGTTATTGGAAAAGTAGCAAAGAAAAATTATGAAGAAGATGAGATGATTGAGTTATAATGAAAAAAATATGTGTATTTACTGGAACAAGAGCTGAATATGGATTATTAAAACCATTAATAAGAAAAATTAAAGAAGATGATGAGTTAACTTTGCAGTTAATTGTATCTGGATCACATCTCTCCCCAGAATTTGGGATGACAATTAATGAAATAAAGAATGATGGATTTGAAATAAATGAAAAAATTGAGATGATTTTAAGCTCAGATTCTTCAGTAGGAATTATTAAATCAATGGGGGTAGGTCTTATAGGATATGCTGATGCACTTGAAAGACTAAAACCAGACTTAATTATTATTCTTGGAGATAGGTATGAAGCATTAGCAATTGCTACTTCAGCAATGATCGCAAGAATTCCAATTGCACATATACATGGTGGAGAGATAACTGAAGGTGCATATGATGATTCAATAAGACATGCAATAACTAAAATGAGCTATATTCATTTCTCTTCAACTAATGAATATAGAAATAGGATAATTCAAATGGGTGAGGAACCTGAAAGGGTTTATAATGTTGGAGCAATTGGACTTGACAGTATTTTCTCATTAGATTTATTGAAAAGAGAAGAATTGATAGAACATATTAGTTTTGACATACAAGATAAATATTTTCTTGTTACATATCATCCAACAACTTTAGAAGAAAGAAGTTCAGAAGAACAATTTCACAATTTGTTAAAGGCATTAGATATGTTTAAGGAATATAAAGTTGTATTTACTAAGGCCAATGCAGATACTGATGGAAGAATTATAAATGAAATGATAGATGAATATGTAGCTAAAAATAAACAGAGATGTGTTCAATTTACTTCCATGGGGCAGTTAAGATATTTAAGTGCTATGAAATATTGTACTTTGGTTATTGGTAACTCATCTAGTGGAATATTAGAAGCACCTTCATTTAATGTTCCAACGGTTAATATAGGAAATAGACAAAAGGGAAGAATTGCAGCAGAAAGTGTATTTGACTGTAATGTAGAATATGAGGATATAGTAAATACTATAAATAATTCACTAGAATTTAAAAGTGAAAATAATAAAATTATAAATCCATATTATAATGGTAATACAACAGATAAGATATTATCCATTATAAAGAACTATGTATTAAATAATAAAATAGAAAATATGAAGAAGTTTTTTGATTTAGATGTTAATAGAGCTTCAAAATAGAAGATTTATGTTAATATGATTAATTAATTGAATAGGTTAGGAGATACAAAATGAAGTTTTTAGTTATTGGACTTGGTTCTATGGGAAAAAGACGAATTAGAATACTAAAAAAGAATCATCCCCAGGTAGAGATAATTGGTGTAGATTTAAGCAAAGAAAGATGCGATGATGTTCATAATAATTTAGATTTGAAGTGTTATCATAGTCTAAATGAAGCGATAAACATAGAAAAACCTAATGCAGCTATAGTTTGCACATCTCCTATTACACATTCTTCAATAATTTTAGAATGTCTTGAAAATAACTTGCATGTCTTTACTGAGATAAACTTAGTATCTGATAATTATGAAGTAATAATTGAGAAAGCAAAAAAGAACAACTTAAAGTTATTACTTTCTTCAACATTTTTATATAGAAATGAAATTAAATACATAGGTAATCAGGTGAAAAATCAAAATGAAAAAGTTTCTTATAGATATCATATAGGGCAATATCTTCCAGATTGGCATCCGTGGGAAAGTTATAAGAACTTCTTTGTAGGTGACAAAAGGACAAATGGTTGTAGAGAAATTTTTGCAATTGAATTACCGTGGATTATAAAGACTTTTGGTAAAGTAGTAAATATAAATGTTTATAAAAATAACATTACAAATCTAGATATAGGCTATTATGATAACTATTCAGTTCTATTGGAACATGAGAATGGTAACATAGGAACATTAAATGTTGATGTAGCTTGTAGAAAAGCAGTAAGAAATTTAGAAATATATAATGAAGAACTTTATATTGAATGGAACGGAACACCAGAATCACTTCAATCATTTAATAATATGAAAAAAAATATGGAGCATGTGGATACATATAGCTCTATAAAGAGAGAAGCAGGATATGCATCAAACATTATTGAAAATGCTTATGAAAGTGAAATTGAGGAATTCATTAAGTATATTACCGGTGAAGTTCCTAAAACAACATATAGTTTTGAAGAAGACTACGATATTATAAAGTTAATCAATAAAATTGAAGGTGTATAGAAATGAAAATTTTATTTATAGGATTAGGTTCAATAGGGAAAAGACATTTAATGAATACAAAAAGTTTACTAGATGAAAGAGGAATTCATCATGAAATTCATTGCATAAAATCATCTAAGAAAGTATATGATGAAGGAATTGATAAAGTATTCTTTTCCTATGAAGATATAGATGATTTTTATGATTGTATTTTTATAACTAACCCTACTAATCTACATTATGATACTTTAAGGAAGGTTATAAATATAGGGGAAAATATATTTTTAGAGAAACCAGTATTTGATGATTATAAATATGATATTTCATTTATTAATAAAGATAATATGGATAAGATATATGTCGCAGCTCCATTGCGTTATACTCAAGTTTATATGAAGATAAAGGAGCTACTTAAATCAGAAAAGATTCATAGTGTTAGATCAATATGCTCAACATACCTTCCAGAGTGGCGAAAAGATTGTGATTATAGAGATATCTATAGTGCACACAAAAATAGAGGCGGAGGTGTATCAATCGACTGCATACATGAATGGGATTATATATGTGATTTAGTGGGTTATCCTGAAAAAATACATAATTTCCAAGATAAGATTTCTAACTTAGAAGTTAATTGTGAAGATATTTCAATTTATATTGCTAGAACCAATAATATATTTATTGAATTACATTTGGATTATTTCGGAAAAAAGTGGAGAAGAGAAGTAGAAGTAATCACTGAAAGTGGAATGATTAAAGGTGATTTTATAAATAAAACAGTATATAATTCTATAGATAATACAATGCAAAAATATGATTATGATAATAACTATATTTATGAAGAGGAGATAAAGTATTTTTTCGATATAGTATGTAACGGAATGGGTAATGAAAATAACATATATAAAGGACTAAAAGTGTTGAGATTGATTAAGGAGTCAGAAGAAAATGAAGATTTTAATAACAATTTGTGGTAGAGCAGGTTCAAAGGGTGTTAAAAATAAAAATATAAGAGAATTTTTAGGTTATCCTTTAGTATATTATACAATGGCAATTGCAAATAAGTTTAAAGAAAGCTGTAATCACACTGATATCGATATAGCAGTAAATAGCGATAGTAAAGAACTTATAGAATTAGCTGGAAAATTTAAAAATATAAATATAGTAGAAAGACCTAATGAATTAGGTAAGGATGATACTCCTAAAATTCATGTAATTAAACATACTGTCGATATGATAGAAAATAATAAACAAGTTAAATATGACTATGTACTAGATTTAGATATTACTTCGCCTATTAGAACAGTAGAGGATTTGCAGAATTCTATTAATGAAATGGTTAAAAATAAGCACTTAGATGTAGTTTTCTCTGTAACTCATTCTAGAAGGAATCCATATTTCAATATGGTTGAAGTTATAAATGGAAAAGTAAAAAAGGTAAAAGAAGCAAATTACGTTACAAGACAACAAGCACCTGCTGTTTATGATATGAATGCATCAATTTATTGTTATGACAGAAATAGTTTGGCAAAGAAGATTAAAAATAGTCCACTTGAAGGAGAGTGTGGAATATTCTTGATGAAGGATTGTGGAGTACTTGATATAGATTCAGAAGAAGATTTTAAATTAATGTCTTTAATAGCAAGTTCAGTTTATGAGAATGAGTTTAAAGAATTGAGAACACTAATAAAAAAATACTTATTCTTCTAAAGTTTTATGTAAATCACTCGATAAACTTGATAACTAAGTGTATTGGAGTGATGATATGAGATTAAACAGAAATATGATGTCTATTAACATATATGAGAATTACACGAAGCATTTAAGTGCGCAATCAAAAGAGATTAATAATATATCAACTGGATATAAGGTGAATTCAGCTAGAGATAATCCAAATGTGTTAGGGAAATCTGAAAGTTTAAGAATGCAAATCAGGGGAATCTCCATGGCACAAAAAAATCTGCAAGATGGCGTATCGATGATGCAAACATTTGATGGAGCTCTTGGAAATGTATCAGAGTCACTTACGAGAATAAAAGAACTTATGGTTCAAGGTGTTACTGATACTGTGAATGATGATGATAAGATTGCAATACAAAAAGAAATAGATCAGTTAAAAGCTCATATTAATTCCGTTGCTAAAGATACTGAATTTAATGGCAATAAATTAATAGGTGACGTAAGTGTAGATCATAATGGATATCCGAATTATATTAAGACTGTAGTTGGAGCCAATGTTGGTGAAACAGCAAAGATACCAACCTTTAATGTAAATACAAAGGTAATTGGAATTGAAGGATCATTTTATGTTGATGATATAGATGTAACAAGTACAAATCCAAATTATAAGAATATTAGTATAGTTGATTCAGCTATTTCAAGGGTGAATTCAATTAGAAGCAAATATGGAGCAATTGAAAATAAATTTGAATCATTAGGTGAGTCACTAAATACAATTACAGACTCAGCTGAAAAAGCAGATTCGAATCTTAGAGATGCGGATGTAGCAAATGAAATGATGGAATATTCAAAAGAAGGCTTATTAATTAATTCATCGTTATCGCTAATGGCACAAAGTAACAATATGCCTCAGGATGTTTTAAAGATTTTGGAAAGAATAAAATAGTTTGTTTAAAAGAGATTAATAACTTAAAGTTATTAATCTCTTTATTTGTTTAATGGAAAAAAGAATAAGACTGTGTTTAAGTTGTCAAGTTTGCATATATGATGGTGAACTTGGAATTTATATGTACATTTTTACGTATAAATCACGCAAAAGCACATAAATACGTATTAATAATTGGATTTCACAGGAATACTGCCTCGAACTCCCAGTATTTTTTTTATTCAAGGTGGTTTATTATTATCATGAAGATACGACACAGACCTCCACTGAAGTAGTTTTTTAAACTTAAAACTATTTTATTAACTGGGGGTTATTTTTATCTACTATTATATAAATAAATTAAACAAAAGATAAATTATTATTAAAGGTCAAGTATGTAGAGCGGAAGAGAAAAATGCAATAATTTGTAGTTTTAGAATGAACTACTTAGAAACATATCATATTAAGTTGAAAAGACAGAATATTCGTAAATTACACTTCATACTCAATATTTGTCATTTCAGCTCTAGGTGTCAGAAAATTCAGAAAAAATGTAATAAAATGTTGTATCGGAAGTATTAAAAGTTGCTAAACTAATATGAAATAAAAAAAATAACAAAAAAATTACAAAAAAAACTACGTATTTACAAATATTTACATGGAATTTTGTTTAGGTTTTATTTATAATTAAATAGTAAATGTATTATAGAATATTAAATAGAAATAAATAAATTTTGAAAAAATGAAAAATTTATTGGGGGTATGGAAGGAATTATGGAAAATAACTTAAATGTTTCTAGCGATTATTCGTATAATTTGTTAAAAGATGGATTAAAAGCAGCTTCACTTAGAGGAAAAGTAATTTCTAATAATATAGCGAATATTAATACAAAAGGGTTTAAAAGAAGTTATGTTAATTTTGAGGACAAGTTCCAACAATCGTTAAATGATATTGGACTTAAAACCACAAATTCTAAGCATATTCCTGGAGAAAATTCAGGGGAAGGCCCAGATGTAGTGAAAGATGAATCTACTAGTATGAGAGTTGATGGGAATAATGTTGATCTTGATATTGAAAAGGCAAATCAAGCAGCGAATACCATGATGTACAATGCACTAGTAACATCTGCAAGTAATAAATTGAATAATACAAAGTATGTAATTACTAGTGGAGGTAGATAGCAATGAGTATGTTTAATTCATTAAGAATAAGTGCATCAGGCCTTTCAGCTGAGAGATTAAGAATGGATACAATATCTTCAAATATTGCCAATGTTAATACTTCTAGAGGCGAAAATGGGAAGCCTTATGTAAGAAAAATAGCTGTTTTTCAAGAGGCATTAGATGATAAAAAACAACTTAATGGAGTTAAGGCAGTTGGGATTGTTGATGACAAATCACCATTAAGGAAAGAATATGACCCAACTAATCCTGACGCGGATGCAGATGGATATGTTACGATGCCAAACGTGAATATATTAAATGAAATGGCAGATATGATTTCAGCTTCAAGATCGTATGAAGCAAACGTAGATACGTTAAACGCTAACAAAACTATGTTTATGAAAGCCTTAGAAATTGGTAAATAGGGGGATATTATAAATGAAGATAAATAGTTTTATACCAAATACGGATATATTTAAAAGTACTGAACCCACTAATACTAAAACTAGTACAACTGGTGATGACTTTTTAAAGGTACTAAAGGATAAACTTCAAGAAGTTAATGATAAGCAAGTTAATGCTAACAATATGACTGATGCAATGGTCAAAGGTGAGGATGTAAATATTGAGGACGTAATGTTATCTCAAGAAGAAGCTAAAATGTCATTAGATTTAGCAGTACAAGTTAGAAATAAGATAGTGGATGCAATACAAGAGTTAAATAGAATGCAGATATAATGGTAAGGAGTGCAGTAAATGGGTAGAATTAAAGACGTAATTAAAAAGCTGCGAGATAAGATAAGCTCCTTTCCAAAAGGGGTTAAGATTTCTCTGGTTATTGCTGTTGTAGCAATTTTGGTTGGGGTAATAACATTTAGTTATTATTCAAGCAAAAATAAGTATGGCGTATTATTCTCCAATCTAGAATCTGAGGATGCGTCCACTGTTACAACTAAGTTAAAGGATGGTAAAGTAGATTACAAGGTTTCAGGTCAATCCATCTTAGTTCCAAAGGCACAAGTAGATGAACTAAGATTACAATTAGCTTCTCAAATATCAACTGGTAGCAAAGGTTATGAAATAATGGACAATGCTAGCTCATTTGGTATGACAGATGAGGAGTTTAAAGTAGAAAAGGTTAGAATGCTACAAGGAGAATTAGAAAAAACTATAAAAGGTTTTCCACAAATTGCAGCAGCTAGAGTACATATTAGTCCAGCAGAAGATTCAGTTTTCGTTAAGGACAAGACGCCAGGAAAAGCAGCGGTGTACATAAAATTAAATCCAGGTACAAAACTTGATACTGATCAGGTACGAAGTATAGTTGCATTAGTATCAGGAAGTACTGAAAACATTCCAAAAGAAAATATTGAAGTTATAGATGATAAAATGAATCTTTTATCAAAAGATTTATTTGTAGATGGACAAGATACAGCGAGTTCAGCATCTGTAGAAAAACAAGGTAATTTAGAAAAAGAGTATGAAGCAAAATTAGAAAAAGCTATCGTTGATTTATATGAACCAGTTATCGGAAAAGGAAAAGTGACTGCAAAAGTAAGTGCAGATTTAGATTTTGATTCAAAGACAAAAGACCAAACAATAATTGATCCAAATAAAGTTATAGTAAGTCAACAAACTTCAAAAGAAACAAATACAAATAACGGTGGAACAAGTTCTTCAAGTCCAGTTGATAATAATATGAGCAATACAATTTCAAACACAAATGGAAGCACCACATCAACTAAAGACAGTCAAACAACAAATTATGAAGTTGGTAAAACAGTAAATAAGGTGATTAGTGCTCCAGGTGAAGTTAAGAGATTAACTGCGTCCGTTATGATAGACGGGAAATTAGACGCACAAACTCAACAACAATTAAGTGACTCAATAGGAAACGCAATAGGTCTAGATAAAGCAAGAGGAGATCAAATATCTGTTCTTGGAATGAATTTTGACCCAGCAGCTAAGGATCAAGCTCAAGCAGAATTAGATGCAATGCAAAAAGAAATTGATAGCCAAAATAGAATGAAATTAATTAAAATGATTGCGGTTATAGTTGGCGTAGCACTAGTTCTTATAGGTGGATTAATATTCTTCTTAAGAAAGAGAAGAAAGAACAAAGTAGAAGAACAAGGACATTTACTTGATATAGTAGTAGGGGAAGAAGCTATTCCTCATAAAGAACCAATATCTTTTGCACCGTTAGATTTTGAACCTAATGATGAAAATACTCATATTCAAAATGAAGTTAGAAAGTATGCAAAAGATAAACCAGATCAAGTTGTAGATGTTGTTAAGTCATGGTTAACAGAAAGTGAGAGAGGATAAAATGGCAAAAGAATCAAAGTTAAATGGAATTCAAAAAGCAGCAATACTTTTTATTACTCTTGGACCAGAGGCTTCGTCACCTATTATTAAGAAATTACCTGAAAGTGAAATACAAAAAATAACATATGAAATTGCAAATATTACTTCAGTAACTTCAGATCAAAGACAAGAAATTCTTAATGAATTTATGGAAATGAATAAAGCTAGGGACTATATACTTGAAGGTGGTATGGACTACGCAAGACAACTTCTTTCTAAAGCATTAGGAACAACAAGAGCGGAAGAAATTCTTGAAAAAGTTTCAGATGCTACTGCACAATATAGACCATTTTCTATTGCTAGAAAAGCAGATGCTCATCAACTTTTAAATGTAATATCAAATGAGCATCCGCAAACTATAGCACTAATTCTCTGCTATTTACAGCCGGATAAAGGTGCTCAAGTTATGGCGGAATTACCAGAAGAAGTTCAGTCTGAAGTTGCATTTAGAATTGCAACCATGAGTAATACATCTCCTATGGTAATAAAAGAAATAGAAAAAGTCTTAGAAGGTAAGTTATCTTCAATGATAAGAACTGAAATGACAAGCTTAGGCGGAGTTCAAACTCTTGTTGATATATTAAATCAAGTTGATAGAACTACAGAAAAGAATATTACAGAAAGTCTCGAAAGAGAAGATGCTGAATTGGCAGATAAAATTAAGAGTTCAATGTTTGTATTCGAAGATATTATTACTCTTGATGATGTATCGATTCAGAGAATACTTAGAGAAGTTGAAGGTAAAGATCTTGCTCTTGCTCTTAAGGGATGTTCCGAGGATGTTGCAAATGCTATATTTAGAAACCAATCTAAGAGGGCAGCGGCTTCTTTAAAGGAAGATATGGAATTCTTAGGACCTGTAAGACTTATGGATGTTGAAAAAGCTCAACAGAAGATTGTGTCTGTAATTAGAAGATTAGATGAAGCTGGTGAAATAATCATTTCAAGAGGTGGAGAAGATGCAATCATCTTATAGTGTAATAAAAAGAGAAAATTTACAAGTTGGTGAAGAAAAGTTTGTAAAAACTGAGTATTCACCAGTAGTTCATAAGGCTGAATTCATTGGAAATGATGATGAAAATAATAGGATTGTACAAGAAAAGATAGATAGTATCTTAGAGAGTCATAAAAAAATTGCTCAGGAAATACTTAATAATGCAAAAGCTGAAAGAGACAAGATAATTGAAAATGCATTACAAGAGATAAAAGTCCTAGAAAAGGAAGCTTATGAAAGGGCTTATGAGCAAGGAATGCAAAATGGGTATGAAGATGGTAGTAAAAAAGGATATGAGGAAGCGTATGAGAAAAATATAGAAATTGCAAAGGCAGAAGCTACTGACATTTTAAATCAAGCCTCAGATATTCTAATAAGTTCTAAAAAAATCTTTACTGACTATCTCCAAGAAAAAAAAGAAGACATAATTAAGTTATCAATAAACATTGCTAAAAGTGTTTTAAAGAGAGAATTAGAGAAGGAATCAGGATTAGATTCCTTAGTTGAAGAATATATTCAATATTCAAAGGAAAGTAGAATATTTGTAATTAAGTGTAATCCGGAGCATGGGGAAAGCATTAAAGCACATATTCAAGGTTGGAAAAGTATCTATACTATAGAAGAAATCCATGTGATTTTAGATGAAAATATGGCACCAGGAAATGCAGAAATTCAAAAAGACAATGGTAAATGTATAGTAGGATTAGATATAGGATTAAAGAAAGTAGAAGAAGCTTTAATAGGGTAGGTGAAGATAAATGCTTTCATTAGATTTTCCGCTTCTTAATAAGAAGATAAGAGAATTATCTCCAAGTTACATAGAAGGAAGAGTAAAAAAAGTAATTGGACTTACTGTGGAAACAGAAGGAATCAAAGCATTTGTAGGTGAATTGTGTACAATTTATAACGAAAAAAATGATCCTATTAAATGTGAAGTAGTTGGTTTTAGGGATGATTCTGTTATTCTAATGCCACTTGGTGAGTTGTCTGGTATATCGCCTGGATGTAGAGTTGTTCCGGAAAGAAAACCATTAAGTGTAAAGTGTAGTGATGAACTTCTAGGTAAGGTTTTAGATGGACTTGGATATCCATTAGAGGGTGAAGAAATTAAATTTGGGGAGGAATATCCTCTTGAAAATGACCCACCTGATCCTATGAAGAGAAAAAGGATAACAGATGCTTTACCTACTGGAGTAAGAGCAATTGATGGTTTCCTAACATGTGGTGAAGGACAAAGAATAGGAATTTTTGCAGGTAGTGGAGTTGGAAAAAGTACAACACTTGGTATGATAGCAAGAGAAGCTAAGGCGGATATTAATGTTATCGCGCTTATAGGTGAAAGAGGTAGAGAAGTTTTGGATTTTATTCAAACTGACTTAGGAGAAGAAGGAATGAAAAAATCTGTTGTTATATGTGCTACTTCAGATAAACCAGCTTTAATTAGGCTTAAAGGTGCATTAACAGCTTCAGCTATAGCAGAATACTTTAGAGATAAAGGTAAAAAAGTTATATTAATGATGGACTCAGTTACGAGATTTGCAATGGCTCAAAGAGAAGTTGGACTAGCCATTGGAGAACCACCAGCAACTAAAGGATATACCCCATCAGTTTTTGCAAAACTTCCAAAATTGCTGGAAAGATCGGGAACATCAGATAAAGGATCAATAACAGCATTTTATACAGTACTTGTTGATGGTGATGATTTTAATGAACCAATCGCAGATACAGTGAGAGGTATTCTAGATGGACATATTGTTTTATCGAGAGCATTAGCCCATAAAAATCATTATCCAGCAATAGATATATTAAATTCCGTCTCAAGACTTATGCCTTCAATAGCAGAAGATGTACATAAAAATGCAGCTTCCCAGGCTAGAGATTTACTTGCAACATATAAAGAGTCAGAAGATCTTATTAATATTGGTGCATATGTAAAAGGCAGCAACAAAAAAATTGATTTAGCTATTCAGTATAATCCTTATATTGAAAACTTCTTAAAACAAGGAATTAAAGAAGAGTCAAGTTTTGATGAAAGTATTAGAACATTAACGTCATTGTTCTAATAGGAGGGAAAAATGGGTGAAAGGTTTACATTTAAATTAGATAAGCTTTTAGATATGAGAGTGAAAAATGAAGAGGAGTCAGTAAGACTTTTCAAAGATACACAAAGAGAAAAAATGGTCATAGAAGAAAAACTTGATGATATGAGGAATGACTATGATAGATACAGAGGTATTAAACCAGGTGAAAGTATTGTGTATCAGAAAATAAAAAGAAATTATATGACAGCTCTTAATCAGGGAATTGCGGAAAAGGAAAGAGAGCTTGAAATTAAAGACCGAGAACTTGAAATAAGGCGTGATAATTTAAAACAACGTACAATAGAGAGAAAGACAGTTGAAAGGTTAAAGGAAAAGAAATATGAAGCATTTACTAAAGAGCAGGACAGAATTGAGAGAGTTAATAATGATGAATTTGCATTATATGCATACATAAGAAACACTGAAAGGGGGTGAGAATAAGTGAATATAGGTAAAATCAATTTTAGTACAGACATTAATTTATCTGAAAGTAAAGTTAGTTATAAAAATGATAGACAGCAAAACTTTAAAGACTATTTTGATAACTCAGTGAAGTTAAAGGAAGATGCCAAAAAGGCTGACTTAAGACAAACTGACTCTGTTGATAACAATAGAAATGTTAAAGCAGATGATTCTAGAGAAGAAGTAAAGAATGTTAAGTCCACTGATGACAATGAAAAAGTTGATGCAAAAGATGGGGACAGAGACACAAATACTTCTAAAGAAAAATTAGAAGAAGTAGTTAAAAAGCTTGAAGATCTTAAAGATGAATTAGCTAAGATGCAAAAAGATAACAAAGGTGATAACAAGAGCATAGAGGATTTACTTTCTGTTATAAATTCATTAATATTAGCACTTCAAAACCTAAAGGATCAGAAAAATGGTATTTCTGAAACTCAAGGAGTAAATGGTCAATTAACAAATACAATGAATTTATTGGGGGGACAGAGCCTTCAAAACTCACAAGATTTATCTTTAGCTGATATTCAAAACAAAGCTTTATTTACGAAAGTTAATGATATTATCCAGGAGTTAAAATTAAATCCTGTTCAAAATGGTGAAACTGGAAATATTAGTGCAGAAATAGTTAAGTTGCTTACTGATATGGATGGAGGAGAACAGTTTAAGGACATCTTATCTAAGTTACAAGACGTAGTAAAAGAAATACCAAAGGCTATAGGTGATGTAACAAAAGATATGAACACTTCTAATGTAAGTAATCAAGGTTACATAACTGATTCAAAAGTAGAAGATGGTACTGCTAAATCTGCTGATGAAACGAAGATAAAAAATAATAACTCTTCACAAAAAGGTAATGAAAATAGCTTAGCAAATGTTGATAAAACTAATACGGATGCTTCAAGGATAACAAAAACTGTAGATGTTTCTTCTAATACAGATGGAAGCAAAGAAGAGAGTAATTCTGAAAGTTCTAAAGAAGATGACTTTTTACAAAGTATTCTAAAGGGAAAAGGAAACGACAATTTTGATAAAGCAGCGCAATTAAATCTTAATAGAGTACAAGTTCCTGTAGATAATGTAGTTAATGAAGCACAAAGTATCTCTAAGGCTAATATTACTCAAGATGTGATAAAGACAATTAAGTTTATGGAAACTTCAAGTTTAAAAGAGCTTACAGTTAAGATGAACCCTAAAGATTTAGGTGAAATTACTATTAAACTAGTGGCGCAAGGAGAACAGATGAAGGCTACCATAAATGCATCAAATAAAGAAGCATATGATTTATTAAATTCTAAAGTTCAAGAGATAAAGAATACTCTTAATACTCAGAACATTAAAATTGATGACGTGAATGTTTCTTTAAATGATAACTATACAGCTTTTAGTTCAGGACAAGAAAACTTTGGAACAGAAAAAGGAAATGATGGAAGAAGTAATTCATCAAGCAAAACTGAAACTCCTGAGATAGCAGAAATAACTGAGGAGACTGAAGAGACTCTACTATATAATAATTTAAATAAATTAGCATAAGGAGGTATATATGAGTAATCCACTTAGTTCAGCAACTGTGGCTAATAGCTACACCGGATCAAGAGCGACAGATAGAGGAACTGCTATAGTAAAACCAGGAAGTGATATGGATAAAAATTCATTTCTTAAGATATTATCAGCTGAGCTTTCGAATCAAGATCCAACTCAAAACCAAGATTCAACACAATATATTTCACAAATGGCTCAGTTTACTTCAATGGAACAAATGGCTAACTTAAACACTACAATGTCAAACTTTGCTTCAAACTCTTTAACCGGTAAAGGTGTAACCCTTAAAGAATTAGATGATAAAGGAAATCCGATAACAGGAGTAGTACAAGCAGTTACAAATCAAAATGGAAAAACAACATTATCCATTCAAATAAATCAAAATGGACAAAATGTATATAAAGACTATGATATGTCAGACGTTGTGACAGTTTTAGAAGTTCCAGATTATTCACTACCAGCATTGTCTAGCTTAAATGGGAATATGAGCTTACTAATGGCTACAAGTTTTATTGATAAAAAGGTTCAATTAAGTGATAAAGATAGTTCTGGAAACTATATTACAGGGGTAGTATTGGGTGTTACTAAAGATAATGGTGTTGTAAATATTAGAATGAAGAATGATACTACTGGCGAAATAATTACAGTTGGCGTTGATAAAATAACAAAGGTAGATAAACAATCTCAATCTGGAACTACAGCGTAGTAAAATAAGATGAGTTACAGAATAATAAATGGACACGCTTATCCTATAGGAAATTTTCCGGAGCCTAAGGAAATTACAAGAAGCAGTGAGACAAGTAGTACAAATAGTAGTTTTAAAGAAATACTTAAAAATGAAATTAAGAATAGTACTTTAGGAAACAAGGAAGGTTTTACTCTCTCAAATCATGCAGCTGAGAGGTTAAGTGAAATTAATTTCACACAAACAGACTATAAGGAACTTGAGAAGGGGTTAGGAAAAGCTAGAGAAAAAGGTTCAAAAAATACCTTAATGTTATATAAAGACGTAGCTATAATCGCTTCAGTTCAAAACAATACCATAATAACAGCAGTTGATAAAACAAGAGCACAGGAAAATGTGTTTACCAATATCGATAGTGTAGTAATATTATAGGCTGGACCTTATTAGGAAGCCTAAGCCTGCGGAATGACAGAAGCGGGAAAAAAATGAATTTATGGAGGTCAAAAAATGTTAAGATCAATGTATTCAGGTATAGCTGGTATGAAAGCTAACCAAACTAAATTAGATGTTATAGGTAATAATATATCAAACGTTGGAACAACAGCTTTCAAAGCTTCAAGAGCTACATTCCAAGACACTTTATATCAAACAGTTAAATCTTCAATGTCACCAAACAATAACCAAGGTGGAGTTAATGCTCAACAAGTAGGGTTAGGTGTTCAACTTGCAAGTATAGATACTATTATGACTAATGGTATGATGCAACCTACAGGAAGAGCTTTAGATGTTGCTATAGACGGTGATGGATTCTTCATGGTTAGTAGCGGACCTACAGTATTTGGAGATAAGACTTTACAAGTAAGCCAAAGAGCTGGTGCACACAATATAACTGAGCAATCACTTGCAACATCAGGTTCACAACTTATGTACTCAAGAGATGGGGCATTTGTACTTGATGAAGAAGGTAATCTTCTTACAGCTGATGGATATAGAGTAATGGGTTACTCTCTAACAAACGATGATAATGGAGTAGATGCATCTGGATTATCACCAGCGGAAGAATCAATTGGAGATCTTAATTTCTCCTTTGGACCAGGCTCACAACTTAATGGTTACAGCATAGCATTAGGTGAAGTTGGACCAGGAACTGTAACTTCAGCTACAGTAGACAAAGTAGGTAAAAAAATAATTTTAAGTGGAGATTTTTCTACAAATTCAACATTAAATGCAGATCAAGTGGAATCAGCTCTTAATAAAGGTATATCAGCAGCAGGTATATCACAAAGAATTAATGTAAAAGGAAATATACCAAGATACGCTAACTTAGGTAGTGACCAAATTCTTGGTGGATCAGATGATTCAGCTCCAAGTTCACTTAATTTCTTAGGTGTTAACTTTAAATTTGAACCAGGATCTAAGCTAAATGGATATTCTCTTAAATTAGGAAATGTATCAGATCCATCTACAACAGCAGATATTACTGGAAAAGTAATTACAATTAATGGAGACTTTTCAAATGGAACAGTAACTGCATTAGATATTATAAACGCAGTAAATACTAAACTTGATTCAGTTGGTGGTTTCAATAAGCTTTCTACTGATTATACTGGTTCAGTAACAAGTGGATTATCACAACTTAAAGATACCTTTGATAGTGCAGGTAATAATGGAAGTGCTCCTACTGCAGTAACAGCAGCAGGATATGGCATTACTTTTACAGGAAAAAGTTCAGCTTTAAATGGATTTAAAATAACAGTTGCTGATGATAAAACAAAAGCTCCAAGTGTAACAGTTGATAGAAGTCAAAACACTATTACTATAGTTGGAGACTTAGCTGGAGCTGGTGTAAATTCAGGAACTCCATATAGTGCAGCACAACTTCAAACTGATTTAAATAATAAGTTGAAACAAAGTGGAATAGATCCAACTGTATTAACTACTACTGTAGGAGGAAGCTTTACAGGCGCAGCAAATTCAACAACTACTGTAACAGTTGACAATGCAGGTAAAGAATTTACAGCACCTACAACTGTAGATTTCCTTGGCTTAAAAGTAACTTTACCAAAAGGTTCAACTTTTAATGGATATACTATTAAAGCAGGTGATTTAAATGCCACTGTAACTAATGTTACAGTTGATACAGTAACAAACACAATAACAGTTGATGGACCTTTCTTACAAGGGACTGTAACAGCTACTGATCTTGCAAATCAATTAAATTCAAAACTTACACCAGCACCAGTTGCACCTAATTTAGCTTCTGTAACAGGAAACTTAACATCACTTTCATATCAATCAGATATAATTGATGGTGGATCTGATTTAAAAGCACCAGGAACTGTAACCTTGGATGGTATGACATTCGCACCAGTTCCAGGAGGTTCTTTAAATGGATACACAGTTAGAATGGGAACTGTAACTGCAGGAACTAAAACAAGTGCTGATGTTGATGAAAAAGCTAAGACAATCACAATTAATGGTGATTTCCAAACAGTTGGAGCAACTGACGTAGCAACAATACAAAATGCTGTTAAAAAGGCACTAGCAGGAAAGAGTATTTCTCAAGGAATTACTGTTTCAGGAGTGCCAGGATTAGTACAAGGAGAAACTCAGAGAACAAGTGGAGGTACTCCAGTACAAAGTATTGATACAGATGGAACAATAGAATATGTTGATGGAACAAAAGATCTTAAAGCATATGATGAAAAGCTTAAAACTTTAAGAATTCCAGAAAGTGTTAAGGTTCCAGGAACTAATGAAACTTTAAAAGTTAAGTCTTATACAATAGATAAAACTGGCGTAATTAAAGCAGTACTTGAAGATGGTTCTGTTTCAGCACTTGGTCAATTAGCAATTGCCGGATTTAAAAACCCAGAAGGTTTAAGTAAATTAGGTAAGAACCTATATGCACAATCAGCAAACTCTGGAGAAGCAACAATAAAGAGTGGATTGGAAACAAAGGGTGAGGATAACTCACAAGGTTTTGGAGATACTGTACAAGGGATGCTTGAAATGTCAAATGTTGACTTAGCAGAACAATTTACTAACATGATTGTTACAAATAGAGCATTCCAAGCTAGTGGAAAGATGATTACTACTGGTGATGAAGTTCTACAAGATATAATTAACCTAAAAAGATAAAAATTAGACTATTAGGGAGCTTCTCTTTGAGAAGCTCACTAATATAAATTGGAGGAATTATGATAAAGTTAACTGGTATGAATGGAAAAGATTTTCTTCTTAATGCTGATCATATTGAAAAAGTAGAAGAAGTTCCTGAAACTTTAATAACATTAACCAATGGAAGAAAGTACATAGTGTTGCAATCTACAGAAGAATTAGTTGATGAAGTAATAAAATATAAGAATAAGATATTCAACATAAAGATCTAGGAGGCGCTAATTGATGAAAAAATCAGATAACCTAACTTTCATTGGGCTTATCCTAGGTGCAATTGTACTTATCTTAGGGATGGCCATAGGAGGAAATAGTTTACTGATATTTTTGAATATACCAGCTTTATTTATAACTGTAGGTGGGTCAATTGCAGCATTATTCGTAAATTACTCGTTAGTAGAAATAAAAGACATAGGAAAATTATTTGGCCAATCACTAAAAGAAATGAAATTTACAGGAGTAGATATTATTATACAGTTTTCTCATTTCTCTAAAAAAGCTAGAAAAGAAGGATTATTATCGTTAGAAAACGACATAGCTATTCTAGAGGATGACTTTATGAAGAAAGGTCTTCAAATGGTAGTAGATGGGTTTGAAGCTGATGCCATCAAAGAAATATTAGAACTTGAAATTGATGAATTGGAGAACAGACAAGAAAAGGGAGCTGCAATTTTTAAAGCTTGGGGAAGTTACGCACCAGCTTTCGGAATGATAGGTACTCTTATTGGGTTAATTCAGATGTTAGCAGGACTAAATGAATTAAGCTCAATTGCTTCTGGGATGGCAAAAGCATTAGTTTCAACATTTTATGGCGCAATAATTGCATACTTATTCTGTAATCCAATTTCACAAAATCTTTTAGTTAAAAGTTCAAAAGAAGCTTCCTTTAGAGGAATGATTCTTGAAGGGATTCTTTCAATCCAAGAAGGAGTTAATCCTAGAATAATTGAAGAAAAATTAAGTACTTATTTATCACCAAAAGACAGATTAGAATATTTAAGATGGAGTTCTTCTATAGAAGGAGAGAGTCTAAATGGTTAGAAAAAGAAAAAATAGAAGTGGACAGTTGAGTGGTGATGAATGGTTAGGAACCTTTTCACACACAATAATGATAATACTAATATTTTTTATACTTTTATTTTCATTTTCATCAGTAAGTGAAAATAAATTAAAAGGAGTTTCAGAAGCATTTAAAGATATTGTGAATGGCGGAGGAACTACTATTTTATCAACTAATCAAGGCACTCCAGAAAGTGACAAAGGGAGCACATCTAAAGTTACTACAGAAGAAGATACATCATCTGTAAATACAAATAAACAAATGCTTAACAAGGTAAATGATTTAATTAAACAGAACAACCTTGGGAGTGTAACAGAGGTAAAAAGTGATAAGAGAGGAATTATTATAGAGCTTAAGGATACAATATTTTTTGAATCTGAGAAGGCCGATTTAATTCCGGATAGTAAGAATGTTTTAGACAAATTGAGTACACTTTTATCATCAATCAATAATGAGATTATTATTGAAGGACATACAGATAATGTACCAATTAATAATTATAAGTTTTCATCAAATTGGGAATTGTCTTCTATAAGAGCTGTTAATATTGTTAGATATTTTACTGAAGTGAAAAAACTTGAACCATCAAGGTTTCAAGCATCAGGATATGGCGAATTTAGACCTTTAGTAGATAACTCAACACCAGAAAACAGAGCTAAAAATAGAAGGGTAAATATTTTGATAGTTGCAACTAATAAAGGAGAGTAAGGGATTATGGCAGAGAAAGAGAAGAAAGCGAAAAAAGAGAAAAAAGAGGGAAAAGGCAAATTTTTAATATTAGTTATTTTAATTATTGCAGTGGCAGGAGCTGGAACATTTGGGGGAGTTTATTTTTACATGAAATCCCATGGATCCGCAGCTGAAAAAACTATTGAGACAACTTCCTTTGAACTAAGTAAAGAAGGTCAATTAATTAATCTTAAAGACAAAAGATATGTTAAAGTTAAAGTAACTCTAGTATATGACGTTAGCAATACAAAATTAGCAGAAGAAATTACAACTAAGACACCAATAATTAAAGACAGAATAATTAACATCTTTAATTCCAAAACTGCAGATGAAGCATTATCTAATAAAGTAGCAATTCAAAAGGAATTATTAAAACCAATAAATGCAGAGTTAACTAAGGGACAAATTATTGAAGTTGTCTTTGATGATTTTGTAGTTCAATAAAAGGGAGATAAAATGACTGATACAATTGAATTAGTATTTAGATTAGCTATTGTATTACCATTAATATTATTTTTACTAATAATAACATTGAGATATATAAATAAAAAATCAAACACATTAACTAATGGTAGATATCTAAATGTAATTGAAAGAATTCAAATTAGTAAGGAATGTTATATAACTATTGTAAAGATGGGAGAAGTAGGGATAGTTATGGCTGTTTCCCCAGGAAATACTACAGTAGTAAAAGAGTTATCAAAAGAAGAATTAGAAAGTATCATGAGAGATAAAAAACAATCTCAGCAAGAACTTATAGACACATATCAAAAGTACGTAGTAGCTTGTTCAGATACATTAAAGGATAAATTAAAGAAATTTAGAGATAGAGGAAGAGGCAATGAATAAGAAAAGAGTATTTAAATATTTACTAGTTTTTTTTGCAATATTTTTAACATTTAATAATAAGGTTTTAGCAGCTGAACCTCAGTTTAATGTATCTGTTAATCCTGGCACTACGCCAACAGATTTTGTAACAGATATAAAACTACTTATTTTCTTAACAATTTTGACGTTATTACCATCATTTATAGTTATGGTGACATCATTTACAAGAATTGCAGTAGTGCTCTCATTTCTGAAAAATGCATTAGGCGTTCAGCAGGCTATTCCATCACAAGTTATGGTTGGACTTACCTTATTTTTAACATTATTCATAATGCAACCTGTGTATACAGATTTAAATGCAAATGCACTTCAACCTTATATGCAAAATAAGATTACTCAACAGCAAGCAATTGACGCAGGTTCAAAACCTTTAAGAGAATTTATGTTAAAGCAAACTAGACAAAAGGATTTGAAGTTATTTATTGAAACTTCAAAACTTGATCAAACTAAGATTGATAAGGATAATGTTCCACTTTATGTAGTGGTACCTGCATTCGTTATTAGTGAGCTGAAGACTGCGTTCCAGATAGGATTTTTGATTTTCTTACCGTTCTTAATAATTGATATGGTTGTAGCATCAGTACTTATGTCCATGGGTATGTTTATGTTACCGCCAGTAATGGTTTCGTTACCATTTAAGTTACTACTATTTGCAATGGTTGATGGCTGGTATTTAGTTGTTAAATCTCTAATTATGAGTTTCTCGTGAGGTGTATAAATGAGTGAAACAATGGTTTTAGGAATTGTAAAGGATACATTGGTTACTGCCCTTAAGGTATCTGCTCCATTTTTGGTAGTAGCACTTGTAGTTGGATTAATAATAAGTATTATTCAGGCTACCACACAGATACAGGAACAAACATTGACTTTTGTTCCTAAGTTAGTTGCTATTGCAGCTGTAGGATTAATTTTAGGTAGTTGGGTTTTACATCAACTGCTTAGTTTTACGGAGAGAATATTTCAAATAATTGCAACAGTTGCAAAATAGGAGGAGAATCTTGATTAACACAGTATATTTTTTAGCAATTTTCTTGATTTTTCTAAGAATAGGTTCTTTTCTTATTATAAGTAGAATATTTTTTCCCTCAGGAACACCGAATGCAGTTAAAGTATTTTTTGCATTTATTTTATCATATATGATAGTAACTGGAATAAATTATGATCAGCTTAAGACGATTAATGATAATTTTGCGCTGATTTTTAATTGCGTAAATGAAGTAATGACTGGGATAATGCTTGGAATTATTGTGAATTTATGTTTTGAATTCATAAAGTTTGCAGGAGCATGGATGGATATACATATCGGGCTTAGTATGATTAACTTGTTTGATGTAACATCTCAAAGTAGTTCAACTTTGCTTAGTAATATATTTCATTGGGTTGCACTAATGGTTTTCTTTTTAATTGATGGACATCATATGTTAATAAGGGCATTAATTGAAAGCTTTAACGTTGTACCTCTAGGGCAAACAATAGTTTATCAAGATACTTTAAATCAAGTGTTTTTAGCTTTTAGTAAGTATTTTGTAATAGGTTTAAAAATAGCAATACCAATTGTATTGATAATTATAATAGCAGACCTTTGTATGGGTTTAATATCAAGAACAGTTCCACAGTTAAATGTTATGATACTGGGAATGCCTTTAAAGATATTAGTAGGATTTTTAGCAATAATGGTTGCATTACCAACATTAGTTAAATTTATTATTGGTGCATTTAATATGTTGCCTGATATTTTTAAAGGAATTTATGGTGCTGTCCCCATGGTTTTAATCTTTGCAGATGAAAAAACTGAGGAAGCAACCCCTAAAAAGAAAAGTGAATCTAGAAGGAAAGGTCAAATTGCTCGAAGTAAAGATGTTAATCTATCATTAACACTACTTGCATGTACTTTACTCATATCACTATTAAGTGGGTATATGGCTAATAATTTTAGAAGTGATATGATTTATTTTTTAAGTGAAAATTTTAATAAGCAGCTTACAGAACTTACAGCAAGAAATTATATTTTAACAGCTCTTTATAGAATTGCAATAAATGCTTTACCAATTATTTTACCTATTACTGTAGCAGGGGTGGTTGCATCATTAATGCAAACTGGCTTTTTAATTACTGGTGAGCCTCTAAAACCATCACTAGGTAAGTTAAATCCTCTAAAAGGATTTAAAAATATGTTTTCTAAAAGAAGTTTTTTAGAATTAGGTAAAAATCTTATCCTAATTATTTTAGTAGGATACTTAAGTTATAGCTTTGTTGTGAGTAACTTTAATAGTATATTAAATGTGGGAAGTGTATATTTACCCTCAATTGGAATAGAAATAAAATCATTAGTATTTGGAATATTCACTAAAGTAACCTTATTGATGATTGTATTGTCCTTAATGGATTATATTCTACAAGTTAGAATATTTAATAAGGAAATGAGGATGTCAAAACAAGAAGTAAAAGAAGAATATAAGCAAATGGAAGGAGATCCTCAAATTAAGGGTAAAATAAAGCAAAAGCAAAGAGAAATAGCTTCAAGAAGAATGATGCAAGCTGTTCCCGATGCAACCGTAGTAATCACAAACCCTACACATATTGCAGTTGCTTTAAAATATGAAGAGGGTGGAATGGAAGCTCCTAAGGTAGTGGCAATTGGTGCGGATCATGTAGCTATAAAAATAAAAGAAATAGCTAAAGAAAATAAAATTCCAATTATAGAGAATAAGCCACTTGCTAGAGCAATGTTCGATACATTAGATGTTGAATCAGAAGTTCCAGCTGATATGTATCAAGCTGTTGCTGAAATTTTGGCGTTAGTATACAAAATGAAAAAGTCGTAGTATAAAAGGATGGATGAATATTTATGGAAGCCTTTGGTAAAAATAAGTTAAAAGATAATATAGGAGTGATATTTGCCTTTTTAGTTATTGGAATAGTGCTTATGATTATTATTCCATTGCCTACATGGTTATTAGATATTTTAATTGCAATAAATATTACTATTTCTATAGTAATTATATTAACAACAATGTTTACAACAAATGTATTGCAATTATCTGTATTTCCAACGTTATTATTAATCACTACATTATATAGATTAGCACTTAACATAACATCTACAAGACTTGTATTATCACAAGGTGATGCTGGAACAATAATATCAGCGTTCGGTAGCTTCGTTGTTGGAGGAAATTATACAGTAGGTATAATAATATTTATTATAATTATGGTTGTTCAATTTATTGTAATTACTAACGGTGCTGGAAGAGTATCTGAAGTATCTGCAAGATTTACATTAGATGCAATGCCAGGAAAACAAATGAGTATTGATGCCGATTTAAATGCAGGACTTATTGATGAAGCCGGTGCAAAGAGAAGAAGAGAAGATCTTCAATTAGAAGCAGATTTTTATGGAGCAATGGATGGTGCTTCTAAGTTTATTAAAGGTGATGCGATAGCAGGTATAATTATTACATTAGTTAACATAATCGGTGGAATAATAATTGGAGTACTTCAAAGAAATTTACCTCTAGCACAAGCAGCACAAGATTATGTTAGGTTAACAGTTGGAGATGGACTTGTATCTCAGATTCCAGCATTATTAATATCTACAGCATCTGGTATATTAGTTACACGTTCAGGATCATCTGATAATCTAGGAGAAACTTTAGGAAAACAATTAACAGCTTTCCCAATAGTTTTAGCTATGGCTGGAATAATTACATCAATAATAGGTTTGCTTCCAGGATTTAATCCTATACCTTTCTTTATAGCAGGAGGAGCACTAGGAACTGCAGCTTATTTCTTATACAAAGAAGAAAAGCAAAAAGAAGAGATGGAATTTCTTCAAGCTGAAGATGATCAAATGGAAATTGAGAGCAAAGAACCAGAAAATGTTATGAATTTAATTTCTGTTGAACCTATGGAAGTTGAAATAGGATATGGATTAATTCCCTTAGCTGATGAAAGTATTGGCGGAGATTTACTTCAAAGAATAGCATCTGTTAGAAGACAATGTGCTATTGAAATGGGGATAATAGTTCAGCCAATAAGAATAAGAGATAATCTTCAGCTAAAAACTAATGAATATGTAATTAAAATTAGGGGTACGGTGGTGAATTCGGCAGAATTAATGTCTAGTATGCTTTTATGTATGGATCCAACTGGAGAAAGTACAGATATACCAGGTATTAGAACCATAGAACCTACTTTCGGGTTGCCAGCTGTATGGATAAATAAAGATCAAAAAGAAGAAGCTGAAATAAGAGGATTTACAGTTGTAGATCCTACTACAGTAATGGTTACACATTTAACTGAAACAATTAAGGCACATGCATTTGAATTATTAGGAAGACAAGAAGTTAAGATGATTGTAGATAATACAAAAGAAAAATACTCAGCTGTTGTAGAAGAACTTATACCAGATTTACTTACTATTGGAGAACTTCAAAAAGTATTACAAAATCTTCTTAAAGAGAAAGTGCCAATAAAAGATATGGTTACAATTTTAGAGTCTTTAGCTGATAATTCAAGAAATACTAAAGATTTAGAACTTTTAACTGAATATGTTAGATTTGCATTATCAAGAACAATATGTAACGGATTAATAGATGAAGACCGAGCAATAACGGTTGTTACTCTGCAACCAGGAATTGAAGATTTAGTAGCAAATAATACTCAAAAATCAATACAAGGTTCATTCCCTGCAATAGATCCAGATACAACTACTAGAATATTCAACGGAATAAGAGATGTGGTTGAAAGAATTAATTTCTATAATAATCAACCTATAATTTTGGTATCGCCTAAAATAAGACCTGCATTTAGAAGGCTTATAGAGATGGTATTTCCTCATATAATGGTTATTTCATTAAATGAGATACCAAATGATGTAGAAATTAGAACCGAAGGAGTTGTAACTATATAAATGATAATAAAGAAGTACATAGTAAAAAATATGAATGAAGCTATGACAAGAATAAGATATGAACTAGGGAAAGATGCCGTAATTCTTAGCAATAGAAAGATAAGAAAAGATGGAATTAAAGGGTTCTTTTCGCCTAAATTATTAGAAGTTACAGCTGCAGTTGAAAAGCTTCCGGAAGTAAAAACTGAAAAGAAAAATAAGGGTGAAGTTGAAAATTCTATTGATTCATTAAGAAAGATGATGGAAAGAGAAATATCTAACAGAGGTACTGATAACAGAGGTTCATCAATAGAGGAAAACAAAGTAGCTCAAATCATTAAAAAAGATGCTTCAGATAATCAGCTTAAAAATGAAATGCAAGAAATAAAATCAATGCTAGCAAGGGTCATTGATAAAGATGAAAATGCAATGAGAGACGAATTTGATGAGTTCTTAGATGAAAGAGATATTGAAGAAAAATATATACAAGAATTTAAAAATGATTTAAATAATAGTCTATCTTTTGAGGATAAAAAAGAGAAACTTAGGGAATATCTAAGAGATATAGTACAAATTGATACTAAACCATTATCCGGAAGAGTAGTATTTATAGGACCAACTGGGGTTGGCAAGACTACAACTATTGCAAAAATTGCTGGAAGATTATCTTTGATAGAAAGAAAAAAAGTAGGTCTTATTACTATTGATACATATAGAATTGGTGCTGTTGAGCAATTAAAAACATATGCAGAAATAATGGGGATAACTTTAGAAGTTGTAATTACACTTAAAGAGATGGAACTAGCAATAGAAAAACTAAGTGATTGTGATGTTATATTAATAGATACTACTGGAAGAAGTTCTAAAAATAAGATGCAATTATCTGAATTAAGAGCTTTTGTTGAGAAAGCAAAACCTGATGAAACATATTTAGTAATTTCATCAATAATTAAAAATAAAGATATAGAAATTATCCTAGATGGATATAAATTATTAAGCTATGATGGTATAATAGTAACAAAGCTAGATGAAACTTCTGTGTATGGTGGATTAGTTCAGATAATAAAAGAATCTAATACTCCAATATCATATATTACTACAGGTCAGTCAGTTCCAGAAGACATTAGAGCTGCTGATAAAGAAGAAATAGTGAAACTTATTCTTGGGGAGGATACTGTATGCTAGATCAAGCTGTAAAACTCAGAGAATTAGCTGGTCAAGATTTAGGAAAATCCAGAAGTAAGATTTTAACTATTACCTCTGGAAAAGGTGGAGTAGGTAAAAGTAACATAGTAATTAATCTAGCTATCGAACTTCAAAAGCAAGGGAAAAAAGTTCTAATTTTTGATGCTGATATTGGAATGGGAAATGATGATGTCTTAATGGGGGTATTCCCTAAGCATACTTTGTTTGATATTTTAAATGATGAAATGTCCATCGATAAGGTTTTAGTAGAAGGGCATATGGGAGTTAAACTTTTATCTGGGGGTTCAGGTATCAATCGAGTTGAAGATTTATCTGAAAGAGAAAGAGAAAAGTTTTTAGATAAGATTCAAGAACTTGATGAATATGATTATATTCTTATTGATACAGGAGCAGGAATTAATAGAAGTGTATTGGCATTTATTTCTTGTTGTCAAGAACTGATTGTTGTTACAACTCCTGAACCTACATCATTAACAGATGCATATAGCTTGTTAAAAGCAACAAAGCATTTTAAAATCAAAAACAAAGCTAGTGTTATAGTGAATAAGTCTCTTTCGTACAAAGAAGGTCAAGATACCTTCAATAAGTTCAAAAGTGCAATTGATAGATTTTTATTTTTAGAAATAGACTATTTAGGTGCAGTGCTTGAAGATAGAAAACTTGTTCAAGCAGTAAGAGAACAATCACCATTCACCATATCATATCCTAATAGTGATGCAGCAAAATGCATTAAAGATATTGCTAAAAAATTAGAAGGGGAAGTAAATAATCAAACCAATATTGGAGCGAATGGATTATTTAAAAGAATTTTTAGTATATTTTCTTAGGGGGAAATGATGAAATCACTTAGAATTGGGTTAAATAGGGTTGTATCAATATTTTGGAAAGATGAAAAAGTATATAAGGCAAGTGTTCAAGACGAGGAAGAAGGTTTCTTCTATATAAATTTGCCAGTTTGTGATGGAGAGTATTTATTCTTTGTAGAAGGGCAGAAGTTATCGATGCTTTTCAATGATGAAAATAATATATATAAATTTGAAACTACCGTCGTAAAAAGAACTTTAGTTAATCAAATGCCATTGTATAAACTTGAGATTCCAGAAACATATGAAAAAGTTCAAAGAAGAGATTTTGTAAGAATTGAATTTGTACAGAATTTACAATATGTAAAGTTAAGTGATAAAAATGAAGAATTAAATAATGAGTATAAGGCAGCATTACTACTAGATATTAGTGGTGGTGGATTAAGAATGAAATCAAAAGAAAAGAATTCTATAAATGATAAGGTTATGATAAATATATCTTTTGAAAATGATATAGTTGGCGTAATAGGAAGAATAGTTAGAGTAAGTAAATCAGAAGATAAAGAATATATATATGGAGTAAAGTTTGATGAAAATCAACGATCTTCTAGGGAAAAAATAGTTAAAATAGTATTCAAATTAATGAGAAAACAAAGAGGGTTAGTTTAGAATTTAAGGGGGAAAGACCATGGAATTAACTGTACCTGATCAATCAAAAGAACAGTTAGTAGAAAAATATATACCTTTAGTAAAATATATAGCTTCAAGGGTAATAATAGGTAAAACTAAATATATTGAATATGATGATCTATTGGGATATGGTATGGTAGGATTAATGGATGCGATTAATAAGTTTGATTATAGCAGGGGAATGAAATTTTCAACGTATGCATCTATTAGAATTAGAGGTTCTATGATTGATGAAATACGAAAGAATTCCCCCATTACTAAAGGAGCTATAGATAAGCTCAATAGGTATAATGAAGCGGTGGAAATCCTTCAAAGAAAATTGCTTAGAGAACCTACAAATGACGAAATTGCAAAACAATTAGGTATTTCAATTAAAGATATTGGTGAAATTGAAAGTTACATAAATTATATTTCTATTCTTTCATTAGAAGACATTATATTTTCGGATGATGAAGATGTTACTGTAAAAGGAATGATTCAAGATAAAAATAGTCCTTCACCTGAAAAAGAAATGGAGGATAAGGAAGAAATAGAAATGTTACAAAAATCCTTAGAAATGCTCAATGAGAAAGATCGAATGATACTAAGCCTTTATTATTATGAGTCATTAACTCTTAAGGAAATTGGTAAGGTGCTTGAGGTATCAGAATCAAGAGTTTGTCAATTACATAGTAGAGCAATAAGAAATCTAAGGAGTAACATGAAAACTTTAAATTATACATAAAAAAATGTTTAAGACTATACATAAAGTAGGTGTGCTATGGCAGTTTTCATTATAATAATTTCTATTGCTCTAATTTACATAAATTATAGAGCATTAAAGAAAGATAAGATTTCAAGTTTTAGTGACATATTGGCTCACAAGGAAGAAAGTATTAGTGATATACAATTTGAAGTTGGTAAGTTGAGAAGAGAATTTAGTGAAACTATTCTAGAACTCCAAAAAGAGATTATAGAATTAAAAGCTAGGGACAGAGGCAATGAAAGTAATAAAGATGATTTAGATATAAAGAAAAAGGATACATATTTCGATAATGAAAATGTGGAAGAATTTGAAGAAACTGATGAGAATGAGACTATACAAGTAAATGATTCCAATGGCGATAAAGATATTGAGCTAGCGTCAAAAAAAGAGTATCCTAATGATATAGAAGAAGATGAAGTAAATAAAGTTGACGAAATAAATAATGTTGACGAAGCTGATGGTAATCAACCAAAAGATAAAGTAGAGTTAGTTAAAGAACTAATAAACCAAGGGTATGATGATGACAAAATATGCGAAAGCCTTTCAATTGGAAAGGGGGAAGTACTATTAATACGAGGATTGTTAAAAAATTCAAAGAGTTAATTAATTTTTTAAGTGATAAAAAATTACTAATGGGAATTGGAATTGGTATGATTTTAGCAACAATACTAATGTTAGGATTTAATAGGACCAAGGAACTTTCAAAAAGCCAGATTGAAGAAAAGGCAAGATCATTTGGAATGTTATATGAGGATGAATGTAAAGTAATTTTTAATAAGGATGTGACAACAAAATGATAAGAGGACTATATACGGCAGTCTCTGGATTAGTTTCGCTAGAAGCTAAACAAGATTCAATAACCAACAACTTAGCAAATGCAAATACAAATGGATTTAAAAGTGATGATGTTAAACTAAAGAGTTTTAAACAAGTTTTAATCGAAAATAGAGATAAAGTTTCCGGTGGAATGAATGTAAGAAATCAACTAGGATATTTAAGTTTAGGATCTGCAATAGATGGTACATATACAAAATGGACTCAAGGTTCACTTGAGGATACTAATAAAGATACAGATTTTGCAATAGAAGGTGCTGGTTTCTTTGTAGTAAGAACTAATACACCTGAAGGAATGAAAGAACATTATACTAGAGATGGAAGTTTTAAAGTTAATGCTCAAGGGTATTTAACAACTAATTCAGGGGATGCTGTTATTGGAACAAATGCATCTGGTGCACAAGGACCAATATTTGTTGGAAATGGTAAACTTGCCGTTGACGGTAGCGGGAATATTCTTGTTGATGGAAAACCATCAGGAAAATTATTAACAGCTGACTTTCAAGACTACGGAACACTTAAAAAAGTTGGGGACAACCTATACGAAGGTCAAAATCCTAATTACCAAGCTAATACTTCAATTAAACAAGGTTCACTAGAGAAGAGTAATGTTAACATAATGAGTGAAATGGTTGATATGATTTCGGTAATGAGAAGCTTTGAAAGTAATCAAAAAGTTATACAAACTATTGATGAAACTTTAGGTAAAGCAGCAAATGAAGTTGGAGCAGTTAGGTAGGAGGATGATGTATGTTTAGAATATTATGGAATTCAAAAAGCGCAATGAATGCTAATCAAGAGAAGTTAGATTCTATTTCAAATAATTTAGCTAACGTAAATACTACTGGTTATAAGAGAGTTGATACTCAATTTAAAGATTTACTTTCAGAATCATTTGATAGACTAGGTTATCCTGTAAATGATAAAGACGCATATACAGGAACTGGTGTTAGAACATCAGAATGGTTAAGAGATAAGACTCAAGGAACTATGCTGGAAACTGGCATACCAACTGACATGGCTATAGATGGAAAAGGGTATTTTAGAATACAAGCACCAACTGGTGAAGTATCTTATACCAGAGCAGGGGCATTCAACATCGATTCGTTAGGAAGGCTTGTAGATTCAAATGGAAACAAGCTATATGTTGAATATGCTAATGGGTATTCAGAAGGTAATCCTAAGTTAGATAGTAAGAATTTAGTAGTAAATCAAGATGGAAGTATTCTTCAAAAAAATGGCGGCAAATTTGACAAAATCGGTACAATTCCTTTATATAATGCTGTTGGTGATGATTCAATGGTATCAATAGGAGAAAACTTATATTCTCCAAAGCCAGGCGTAAATATGTTCAAGGAAACTGATGCTGATATAAATCAAGGCTATTTAGAAGGTTCAAATGTTGATATGGCTAAAGAATTTTCTGATATGATAATTACTCAAAGAGCATTCCAATTAGCTTCAAAAGGCGTTACCACAGCTGATGAAATGTGGGGAATGGTAAACAACATGAGAGGTAAATAACATATTTCATGTTATTTTTAAGTAACTATATACTTGTTTGTATATAGTTACTTTTTGTTTATTTTGTTTGTAATGATAATAAAAAAATGTTTGACCAAAAGAGGTCAAACATTTTTTATTATAATGAAGTTATTGTATTAGTTAATGGTGGTATTACTTGCTTCTTTCTTGATAAAACACCAGGTAAGAATGCTGTATTATCTACAAGATTAACATTAAATGTATGTTCAACAATTTCAGATCTAGAACCAGCAACTAAAATTTGAGAGCCTTCATTTAATATATCAGTTAATAGAAGCACTACAAGCTGTAAATCATTAGCAGCAGCTTTGTTATTCATGTACTCAAGCATCTCAGCCTTTAGTGGCATAAAGCCTTCTATATCCATAGTATTAACTTGAGCTACACCAATTTTGGTATCTTCTATTGTGAAAGGTTTGAAATCTTGATTGAATATTTGTTCAACAGTTTTTCCTTTTAATGAAGTACCGGCTTTAAACATCTCTTTTGCAAACTCTTCTATGTTTATTTCAGCTATATTAGCAAGCCTCTTGCATATAGTTTTATCTACTTCTGTGCATGTAGGACTTCTAAATAGTAATGTATCTGAAATTATAGCTCCGCATAATAGTCCAGCAGCTTCTCTAGATGGTCTGATGCCATTTTCAAAGAATCTCTTTGCAACTATAGTTGAAGTTGAACCAACAGGCTCATTTCTAAAGTAAATAGGATTACTAGTTTGTATATCAGCAACTCTATGGTGATCTATAATTTCTAATATCTCAGCATCTTCAAGTCCATTTATAGATTGACTTCTTTCATTGTGGTCAACTTGAATAATTTTCTTTTTGAAGTTTGGTATCAAGTGATATCTAGAAACTGTTCCAATAACCTTGTTATTAGTATCAATAACAGGATAGTTTCTAAATCTAGTTTCTGCCATTACACTTCTAATATCATCTACTAAGTCATCAGATGATATAGTGACAAGTGATTCTTTTGCCATAACAAAATCAACAGGTATAGATTGAACAACTAATCTTGATGCAGTAAATGAATCATGTGGTGTTGATATAACAGTTATATTATTTTTCTTAGCTTCCTCAAGTAGTTCAGCACTTAAAACATAAGATCCAGTTAGTATAAGAAGAGACACATTGCAGTTAATAATAGCTTCTAATGCTTCGGCTCTGTCCCCACCAACTATAACAACATCACCCTCTTGAATATATTCCTTAAATCCTTGAGGCTGCATAGCAGCTACTAATATCTTTCCAGGGAATACTTTAGTATCTTCATGTATTGTAAGTGGTTTAGCTGATAGAGTATCGACTATATTATCTATAGTAGTCTTACTTTTAGCTAAAATTTTATTATCCCATATATCCATATAACTAGAAACAATGTTAGAAATAGATAAAATACCAATTAAATGTGTATTAGCATCAACCACAGGAACTGATTTCATATTTTTTTCTTTCATTATGTTCCAAGCTGTTTTTATTGAAATATCTGCTCCGAATGGAGTGAATCTGTCGAAATTCAAATCTTTAACCTTTAACTTAATTGTTTCTAAGAACATTGGTTTTTCGACATTAAAAAAGTCTAATATGTATTGAGTTTCTTGATTTACATTACCTAATCTTACAGGTATAGCAGGAAGATCCCCAGTCTTATTTTTAAATTCTGCATATGCATAAGCAGCACATATAGAATCGGAGTCTGGATTCTTATGGCCAGTTACATAAATTACATCTTTCATTAAATTGCCTCCTTAGTAGTCACTTTATAGTATTATTCTAAATTTAAATGTTGTAATTGTAAAGGGGACAGAGGAAGCAATATTATAAAAAAGACAAGAATTTTTGAAATTAGTTATTCTATTTATAAGATTTTAAATTTAAAAATTTTTCATAATTAATATATGTATACACATATATTAAGTTAAAGGCAATATTAAAGGAGGAGCATAAGTGATTGAAGAAAAAGAGCTCTTATTAGGATTAACTAGTAAAGAAGCCGAGTTTAGAATGAAAAAGTTTGGACCCAATGAACTAACTAAGGGAAAAAAGAAATCGCCATTTATGGTTTTTATATCTCAATTTAATGATTTAATGATTTGGGTATTATTAGCATCAACAGTGATATCTTGTTTCATGGGAGATACTGCAGATGCCATAACAATTATTATAATTGTGCTTATAAATGGAATTTTGGGCTTTATTCAAGAATATAGAACGGAAAAATCACTAGATGCATTAAAAAGTTTAGCAGCACCTACTTGTAAGGTAATAAGAGATGGAAATATGAGAGTAATAAATGCAATAAATTTGACAGTTGGTGATTGGGTTGATTTAGAAGCTGGGGACAGAGTGCCAGCAGATGGTATATTAGTTGATGGAAACGGAGTAACAGTTGATGAGTCTTTATTAACTGGAGAGTCAGTTGGAGTAAATAAAGATACAAGAGACAAACACGGAAATATATATATGGGAACAACTGTATTAAAAGGAAAAGGACTAATGAAAGTTTCAACTATAGGTATGGGGACAGAGATGGGAAAAATAGCAGGACTTCTTCAAAATATAGAGGAAGAAAAATCACCATTAAAAGATCGACTCGAATCATTAGGAAAAGTGTTAGTATTCTTATGTTTAGGCATATGTGCAATTGTAACGGTAGTAGGTGTAGCTAGAGGAAATAATTTAGGAGACATGTTCTTATTAGGGGTAAGTTTAGCAGTAGCAGCTATTCCAGAGGGACTTCCAGCTATTGTTACAGTTTCCTTAGCACTTGGTGTATCACGTATGCTAAAACGAAATGCACTAGTGAGAAAACTACCAGCAGTTGAGACATTAGGTTGTACTTCAGTAATTTGTTCAGACAAAACGGGAACATTAACTCAAAATTCAATGACTGTAAAAGAAATATATATTGATAATAAAATATATAATTTAGACAAAGGAGAAAAGGTTAGAAATGAGATGTTTATTAAATCATTAATTTATTGTAATGACTGTAATTATAATTTTAATGAGAAAAATATTGATGAAGTTTTGCATGGAGATCCAACAGAAACAGCTTTAGTTAAAGCTTTTTTTAAAGATGTAAAATTGTTAAAAGAATTTGTTAACAATAAGAGAAGGGTATTTGAAGTACCTTTTGATTCAAATAGAAAAATGATGTCAGTAATTATTAGAGAGAATGGAAAAGAAACTTGTTACACCAAAGGGGCACCTGAAAAGGTTTTGGATAAATGCAACTATATAGTTGAAGAAGGAAAAATTAAGCCTTTAACAGCATTAAAGAAAAAATCAATATTAAATTGTGTTGATAACATGTCAAACCGTGCTCTAAGATGTCTAGCAGCTGCATATAAAGATGGATTTTTAGAAAAAAGTGATAGTTTAGAGAAGGGATTAATTTTTATTGGAATAGTAGGAAGCATAGACCCTCCAAGAGAAGAAGCTAGAGATGCAGTGTTACAATGCAAGCTTGCAGGCATAAAACCTGTTATGATTACTGGTGATCATAAAAATACTGCATTTGCTATAGCGAAGTCATTAAGCATTTGTAATTCAAGTGATAGTGTATTAACTGGTGATGATATAGAGACATTAAGTGATAGGGAACTGGAGAGAGAGGTAGAAAAGGCAAGAGTATTCGCAAGAGTAAACCCTAACCACAAATTAAGAATAGTAAAGGCCTTCAAAAAAAGAGGTAATATAGTAGCAATGACAGGTGATGGGGTAAATGATGCCCCTGCAATTAAAGAAGCAGATATAGGAATTTCAATGGGGATTTCGGGGACAGACGTTACAAAAGAAGCATCATCAATGATATTAATGGATGACAACTTTGCTACAATTGTAGCTGCAGTAGAAGAGGGGAGAGTTATTTACGATAATATAAGAAAGTTTATAAGGTATCTATTGTCGTGTAACTTAGGAGAGGTATTAACTATGTTTCTTGCCTCAATCTTTTATATGCCAAACCCGCTAACACCAATACAAATCTTATTTGTAAATCTCGCAACAGACGGTTTACCAGCAATTGCTTTAGGAGTAGATCCTCCAGATAAGGATATAATGTCACAAAAACCTAGGGACAAAAAAGAGAGCATATTTGCAAGAGGACTTACTGAGAAGATTATGGTGAGAGGAACACTTATAGGTATATGTACATTGATGTCTTTTATAATTGGACAGTACTTAGGCTTTGATTTGAAAACTTGTAGAACAATCGCTTTATGTACTTTAGTAATGTCACAATTAATTCATGTATTTGAGTGTAGGTCAGAAAGACATTCAATATTTGAAATTAAACTTTTTACTAATCCTTATTTGTTATGTGCAGTTTTAATTTCGATATCTATGATAATGTGTATATTATATATTCCATTTTTTAAAGAGGTTTTTCAAACACAAGCTTTAAGCCTAATGAATTGGGGAATAGTTATATTCTTTTCAGGAATAATTGCAACTATAAATTCAGTTTATCTATATATTAAAAGGTAGAGTGTTGCATTAGCGAAGTTTCGAGGGGACAGAGGATGAAAAAGTTATAAAAAAAAAATTTAATAGAGATTAATGTATATCACCATTCATTAATGACAATAATCACAACTATTAGAAGTTAAATTAATGGATGGTGATTTTTTGTGGCTAGAACATCTAGAATTAAGAGAAAACATGGTATATATCATATTATGGTTAAGAGTATACCAGAGTTGAAATTATATAATGATAATGAGGATAAAGATAAATATCTTAAAATTATAAAAGAAAAGCAGGTACTATTTGGATTCAAAATTTATGCATTTTGCATTATGAGCAATCATGGACATTTTATAATAGACTCAAATGGATCAGATATTTCTGAAATAATGCAATCCATAAATTCAAAATATGCTTTTTATTTCAATATGAAATATAAGAGAAACGGACATCTTTTTCTAGATAGATTTAAAAGTAAGTTAATCAAGGATGATAGGTATTTGTACTTGTTGTCATTATATATACACAGTAATCCTAAGGATATTGTTAAATATAGGAATACATTAGAAAGTTATTATTACTCTAGTTTATCAAACTATTTTTACGGTAGGAGAGACAAATATAATATTGTTGATACCAGTAGAATTCTGTTTTTATTTTCAAATAATATTAAGAGCCCAAGGAAAAATTATAAGTTAGCTATGGAAAACTACAACAAAATGAAGCAGCAGGAGTTTAATTTTAAAAATGATATAAATAAAGAGGCAATAGAGCTCAAGAATAATAAGAGTAAAGATAGAGATTTAAAACATTCAATAGATAAAATAACTACTTATCTAAGTAAAAAATTTATGGTAGACAAATCGCTTATGAATTTAAAATATAATAATGAAGTAAATATTGTAAAGTCTTTTTTGTTTCTTTTTATGAGGTGTTTTTGCAAAATGAAGGTAAGAGAAATATATAATATTTACAATAATCATTCAATAAACACAATATATAAGCTAAGTAATTCAGGAGTTAATCTTATGCTTAAGAACCCTAATTATAAATATATAATGGCTGAATATTTATCAGTTATATAAAACCATTAATTATAATTACAGCGAAACCATTTGATTTTATTATTTAAATATAATAATTTTTATATAAGGTGGTATCAGAATGAGCTGCACAAGAATATAGAAAATAGCATTATTAATTTAGAAGTTAATCAAAAAACTACACTTACCTTTTGGAGGTGATTAATTGAAGATTGGCTTTATTGTTGATGGAAAAGTGGGCTTTTCATTAGAAAAATACTTTTTAAGCAAAGGTCTTACATAAGTGGTTATTATTGTTTGGATAAGTGACCTTCAGAAGAAACAGTTAGATTTACTTTAAGCAAAGTTTTCAATCCTCATAAACCCAAAGTAGTTGTTCTGGAAGGGGAAAATAATATTAGCAAAGTTACAAGTTATGAAAAATATGGAATATTTGCGTAACTTTCTATTTGGTGGTGTGGAATGAGTGGGCTTATAAGATAATAATGCAGACGGTTAATGGATATCAGTATTTTTATTGATATCCATTTTTTAATAGAGAGATAATCTCATCTATACCAGTAATGATTTCATCTGTATTAGGTTTTGCTACGCTTAATCTTATTCCTTTTTTATATGTTGAATTAGATAAAAAGTAAGGTCTACCTAGCGCAATTTTTACGCCTCTGTCCCCCAACTTTTTAACAAATAAATCCTCATTAATATACTCAGGAATAAATATATAAGAATAAAATCCCCATGTTGGTTTTGTGTAAGATATATTTAAGTTTGATAGTTCAGTCATCTTTTCTTTTAAAAGGTTAAGTCTAACTTTATGTTCTGTCTTTATTGATTTTATATGCTTTGATAAAAGATTACTTTTAAGATATATTTCTAGTGTAGCTTGAGATACTAATGAAGGAGCAAAATAGGAGTAAAAATATGAATAATTTGCATGTAATTTAAAGTCGTCAATTAAATGATCAGGCACTACTGTTAAACCAAGCTTTATCCATGGAATTATCTTGGTGAAACTTTTTAAATATATAAAGTGATGATGATCTCCGTATGAATATATAGGATCATACTTAGAATCAAACTCTATATCACCAAAATAGTCATCTTCAACAATATAGACATCATACTTTCTAGCCAATTCAGCTATCGCTAATCTTTGAGATTTTGAGTATCTGGTACCGAGAGGATTATGATTCCGCGGTATAGTATAGAAGAATTTTATATCATCATTCTTGAAAATATGTTCAAGTTCATTTAAATCAATACCATACTCATTACGCTCTATACCTATTGGCTTAATACCAGAGTGTTCTAAGAATGAGATAAAGTATCTATAAGTAGGGTTTTCTACTAAAATATTTTTTTTATCATTTGGAAAAGGCATATTCGTTAATATACTTAAAATTTGCTGAATTCCAAGATTAATAAAAATGTTATCAACTGATGTAAAAACTTGAAATTTTGCAAGATAGCTTGGTAATAAGTGTCTTAAGGAATCTATACCATAAACATCAGGATCTATAGGTTGATTTGTATAGATATCTACAGCTCTGTTAAGACAATGTTTTAAATCAGGAGTTAGGATTTTACCTATATTGGGATTGCCAGTAGAGAAATCTATAAACGCATTTGGCATTGATATAGGTGTTATATGCTCCTCGACAACATAATATCCACTTTGGGGGACAGAGTAAATTAAATGACTATTTTTTAGCGATTCATAGGCTTTAATAACTGTAGATTTGCTGCAATTATAGGCTAAAGATAAATCTCTAACAGAAGGTAATTTCTTTGAGGTTTTATATTTTTTATTATTAATATCATTCTTTATATCATAAATTATTTGTTCATACTTCGTCATAGATAACCCCTCCAAACTGTACTGGTACAGTTTAATTATATCTCAATTGAATAATCGATTTCAATGATATAACATTAAACTATAGATGAAATAAATATAAATTTCTATAACTAAAAGGAGGAGTATTTTATGGATGGATTAAAGATAGTTACTATCGGTGGAGGTTCAAGTTACACACCAGAATTAGTTGAAGGTTTTATTAAAAGACATAAGGAATTACCAGTTAGAGAACTATGGTTAGTCGACATCGAAGCAGGAAAACATAAGCTTGAAGTAGTTGGAGATTTAGCTAAAAGAATGGTTAAAAAAGCTGGAGTACCAATGGAAATACACACAACTTTAAATAGAAGAGAAGCTTTGAAAGGGGCCGATTTTGTTACTACTCAATTAAGAGTTGGACTTTTAGATGCAAGAATTAAAGATGAAAGAATACCTCTTAGTCATGGAGTAATTGGACAAGAAACAAATGGTGCAGGGGGAATGTTTAAGGCATTTAGAACAATTCCTGTAATATTAGATATAGATAAAGATATGGCTGAACTTTGCCCAGATGCTTGGTTAATTAACTTTACAAATCCTGCTGGAATTGTAACAGAAGCTTTACTTAGACATGGTAGAAATAAAAAGGTAATCGGATTATGCAATGTTCCAATTGGAATGGAAATGGCAGTAGCTAAAATGTGTAATGTAGAGCATGATAGAGTAAGAATGGATTTCGCAGGTTTAAATCATATGGTTTATGGTTTAAATATATATGTAGATGGAAAAAAAGTAAATGAAGAAATAATTCAAACAATAAGTGAAGGTAAGGTAGACGGAATAGTAAAAAATATAAAAGACTTCGAGTGGACACCTGAATTTATCAAAGCATTAGGAGTCATGCCTTGTCCATATCATAAGTATTATTATCAAAGCAAAAATATGCTTGAGGATGAATTAAGAGAATTTGCAAAAGGAGAAACAAGGGCAGAAGTTGTAAAGAGATTAGAAGATGATTTATTTAAGCTTTATGATGATCCAAATCTTGATATCAAACCACCTCAATTAGAAAAAAGAGGGGGAGCATATTATAGTGATGCTGCATGTAGATTAATTAATTCTATTTACAATGATAAAAAGGATATCCAAGCAGTAAATACAATAAATAATGGAGCTATTGCAGACCTTCCAGCTGAATCAGCTGTAGAAATAAGTTGTATCATCACAAAGGATGGTCCTAAGCCAATAAATGTAGGAAAGTTGCCTGTACAAATTAATGGATTAATTCAGCAAATTAAGAGTTTTGAAAGAACTGTAGTTGAAGCAGCTATATCTGGGGATTATAATTTAGCATTGTTAGCTTTAACAATTAATCCATTGGTAGCAGATGAGAAGATGGCTAAGATTCTTTTAGACGAGTTATTAGAAGCGCATAAAGAATATCTACCTCAATTCAATAAATAATTTTAAGGCAATAAAAAAAACATCTCATGAAGTAAAACATGAGATGTTTTTTTGTTTAAGCTTAAGAAGCGTTATCCTCTCATTCTTGGAGTCGGTTGCTTCATTTTTTTTAGTTGAGAATGGTCAATAGGAACTAAATCAACTTTAGTTGTTAGATTGATTAGGTTCATTATAGTAATTAATTCTGAACCATCTTTTCCTTTTTCACCTTTTAGGCCCATAACAATAACCTTATGACCTTGATTAACTTGAATGAAGTCAGGTTTCTTGAACCAACGACCTTTTGTATAACTACATTTGATAACCATTTTACTAGTGTCTGGTTTTACTATAAGTGTGGCAGTTATTTTGTGGAAAATCCATAGAATGGTTTTTTCCTCTATTTTAGTGGATAGAATATTTCCTTGGAATTGAGTCATTCTATCACCATACTTCTTTATGTAGTTATCAGTATAGTACTTTTGCATTTTTTCTTTAAAACCCATACGTATAGCTCCTTTGCAATAAACATTATTATGAAATCTATTATATTAAACATAAAATAACAATGTAATTATAACATAACACAATTGCTAATAAAATAGTAAAAATATATTTATATTCAGTATTTTCATTTTCACAAAATGATATTTAAATTAATAATTTATTAACAAAATAATTCATTTAAATTAAAAAGATTGATAAAAAGTGGAATTTATATACATAAATATGATAAAATATTATTATTAGGCTTAGGAGGGGGTTAAATGGGAATTACAATACCACTTAAAGTGATTGAGATTAATGGTAATGAAGCATTGGGTGAAATTAATGGAATGAGAAAAAATGTTAGAATAGATTTTATTGATTCATTAGAAGAAGGTGACTATATATTAATTAATTCAGGGGTAGCATTAAACAAAGTATCAAAGAAGGATGCTTTGGAAATAAAAGAGTACTTGGACAGTATGTCGAAGCTTTAAAGGAGAATTGAATGAGAGGAATTAATCTTGTTATAAAGGATACGGTCAATAGAATTAATAGTTATAAAGATGAAATTAATATAATGGTGTTTAGTGAAACGCATATTTCAGCTATAGAGAAGTTCGTATTAAAGGACATTTTAAATAGCAATTTTAAGTTTTCTATAGGAAGTAGTTGTCAAGTAACGCTTATTCCCACATATTATATTGATTATTTATATAATTTAGCTCTGACAGAAGATGTTATTCTTGCAACTTACGGAGAATTACTTAGAATTCCTGGAAGCTCAAGTGAGATTACTTTAGAAAAGGCGAAAGTTAAAGGTGCAAGTATTCAAGTGATTTTTTCAAGTTTGGACGCTATTAATATAGCAATCCACAATCAAAGCAAGAAAGTTATATTTCTTGCAACGGGTTTTGAAACAAATATTGGAGCAACAATAATTTCTTTAACTGAAGCTATAAATAAAGAATTAGATAATTTTTATATTCTTTCACTTCATAGACGTATAGAAGGAATACTAAGTTATTTTATTAATGAACAAAAAGAGAAAGTTGATGGATTCATTCTCCCAGGAAATATTTCCCTCATTATTGGTGAGAAAGGATATAGTTTTATTAATAAATATAAAATACCTTCAGCAATAACTGGATTCTCTTTTTTAGATATAGTAAGCTCTGTAGAAATGATTGTTAATCAAAGAATAAAAAAAGAAGGTAAGGTGGAAGATAACTATAAATTATTTATACCTTATGATGGAAATGGACTTGCTAAAGCAATAATGGAAGAATTCTTTTATTCAAAAGCTGGTGATAATAGGGGCTTAGGGAAGTTAGAAGAATCTATATATTTACTAAAGAGTAAGTATGATAAATATGATATTGAAAAAATATATCCATTAAATAAATATTTAGGACAGACAAGCAGTGGAGAAAATAAGATATGTGAAAAAGTAATCAGAGGAGAATTAAATCCTAGTGAGTGTGTTTATTTTAAAAATGAATGTAAAGTTGGAACTCCTATAGGTCCAACAATGGCATCTAGTGAAGGTGCGTGTTACGTATTAAGTAAATATTTATAATATTTATAAAACACAATGAGAATAAATTGAAATGCAGATAGTTATAATGCATTTAGTATTCTTTAATTGTGTTTTTATCTTTTTATGGAAAGTATATTTTATTTTTGAAAAACCAATAGTAAAATTGAGTTAGTGAATGAGAGGTGTATATATAAATGGAGAATCAAGAAAATTTAACAGAGGAAGAGTTCTTAAGAAATTATGATAGTTCAAAATATAAAAAGCCATCTGTAACTGTAGATAATATTATTTTCTGCATTAATAATTTGGGGGACAGAGGCACAAAAACTGTTGAATACTTTAATTATGATATGGAAGTTCTACTTATAAAAAGAGGAAATTATCCTGATAAGGGGAAGTGGGCTTTCCCAGGAGGATTTATAGAAATGGATGAGAATTTAGAGGAGTCGGCACTCAGAGAATTAAGAGAAGAAACATCCATTGAAGAAGTAGAATTCCAACAACTGCAAGCATTTGGGGACGTAGGCAGAGACAAGAGAGATAGAATTATTACTGTAGCATATTTAGCTTTAATTAAAGAGAAGAAGGAAGCAAAAGCGGGTGATGATGCAAAAGAAGCAAGTTGGTTTAAGGTTAAATGTAGGAAAACCGTCGTAAATGAGAATGATGGAGAGTATATTTTGGATATTTATCTTAGTAATAATGAACTGGAAATTTGTCCTAAAGTCAAAGTGATAAGTAAAAGAGGCTATATGTTAGAGAATAAGCGCTATGAAATAATAGATAAATCAGAAATTGCTGGAGATCATGCAAAGTTATTAAGTGTTGCGATAGAAAGAGTTAAGGAAATAGAAAAACTAAAAATAAATGGAGATAGATAGTACTACAAAACAAAAAGAAAGCTGCACTTGAATAATAATTTCAGATGCAGCTCATTTAACTTTCATAGCTTTCATAACTCATAAAATATTCTATTTAATTTCTCTAAGATTCTTCATAGATAAGTCCAAAGGAGTTACAGAATGAGTCAATGCTCCAGAAGATATATAATCTATTTCAAGATTACGATAATTCTCAAGATTATTAAGAGTTATGTTACCAGAACATTCAACTAAACATTTCCCATTAATAAGAGACAAAGCTTCTTTAATAGTTTCAATGTTCATGTTGTCTAACATAATAATATCAGCTCTAGCATCTAAGGCTTCCTTAACCATCCCTAGGTTTTCAGTCTCAACTTCAATCTTTCTAACAAATGAATTATTATTCTTAGCTAGTTCAACTGCTTTTTTTACTCCCCCAGCAAAGGAAATATGATTATCTTTTAAGAGAACTCCATCAGACAAGTTTTGTCTGTGATTTTCTCCACCACCAACTTTAACAGAATATTTTTCTAATATTCTTAGGTTTGGTGTGGTTTTTCTAGTATCTAAAATTTTTGTTTTAGAACCCTCAAGAATTTTAACAGCTTTATTGGTTGTAGATGCAATTCCGCTCATTCTACCTAAAAGATTTAGAGCAACTCTTTCACCCATAAGTATGTGATGAGTATTACCAACTAATTCACCAATTTTCTCACCAGGTAACGCTCTGTCCCCATCATTTTTATATAATGATACAACAACATCCCCTAAAATAGTAAAAACTCTTTTAAATACCTCTAATCCAGCTAATATTCCTTCCTCTTTAGCAAGTAAATCAATTTTGCTAATGGAACCAAGTGGAATTACTGAATTTGCTGAAATGTCTTCAGTTGGAATATCTTCTACTAAAGCATCTTTAATTATTTTATCTACTATAAGAAAATTCAACATTTATATTATTTGCACTCCTTTTAAATAAGTTTATTGTATTAACTTTGTTCTCATAAATGAAGGTATTAATATTGCCATCAATTAATGGAATATTCATATTAATAATTGGAATATCACATATACAAGAATTAATAGATTTAGCGGCTCGTCTTGAAAATACAAGAGCTTCTAAAATAGAATTTGAAGCTAATCTATTGGCACCATGAACTCCTGTACAACTTGTTTCTCCTACTGCGTATAAGTGTTTTAAGGAGGATTCAGAATGCGTATTTACATCTATGCCTCCCATGAAATAGTGCTGAGCAGGAGAGACTGGAATAGGTTCCTTTGTAATATCAATTCCTTTATTAAGGCAATTTTCATATATAGCAGGAAATCTATTTTTAATAAAATCCTCATCTAAAAATGAAATGTCTAGAAAAACGTTAGGAACATTAAATTTCTTCATCTCGTCAAATATTGCTTTTGAGACAACATCCCTTGGAAGAAGTTCATTTATAAACCTCTGTCCCCGTGGATTTAACAATTTCCCACCCTCGCCTCTAACAGCTTCGGAGATTAAAAAACGTCTCGAATCAGCATTATTATCATATAAAGCTGTAGGATGAATTTGGATGTATTTAAGATCCTTAAGCGTTATTTTATGTTTTAGTGCTATGTTTATAGAATCACCTGTCAAAGCCCGTTGATTCGTAGAATTAGTAAATAATCCACCTATACCACCAGTGGCAAGAACAACTACTTTAGAATGTATAGAAATTTGATTCTCATCAATTAAAACTTGTCCACCTACACAACAACGATTTTTTACCATTATATCTAGAAGAGTTGCATCTTCTAAGATGGTTATATTCTTATGCTTTTTAACTGAGGTAACTAATGTTTCTTGAACTGATTTTCCTGTTGAGTCTTTAACGTGAACAATTCTATTAACGCTATGAGCACCTTCCCTTGTAAATTTGAAACCTTCTGAAGTTGAATCAAAAGGAACTCCTAATGTTTTCAATCTCAATATATTTTCCATTGATTCTCTAGCCAGTATCTCCACAGCATTAAGGTCATTTTTATATTTTCCAGCTTTTAAAGTATCATTTATAAAAAGAGGAATATCTTCATCTGAAAGAGCAGTGGAGATACCTCCTTGTGCTAGATAACTATTCGTATCATTTAGTTTTCCTTTCGTAATAATGGTTATATTGATATCTTCATCTAAATTTAGTGCAAGATAAAGACCTGAAATTCCACTACCAACAATTAAAACATCTGTGTATTTTTCCAACTTAATCCCTTCTTTGTGATAAAATATGCATATTTTCTAATGATCTATATGCTTTCATTCTTAAGTCCTCGTCTATATTAATCTCATTTAAGTTGTCCCTTAAAGATAGATAAATATCTTCTAAATTAGTTTTTTTCATATTAATACAGGTCATAGTAGTGCCAGGTACGTAAAATTCCTTATCAGGGCTCTTTTTTTTCATTTCATGAAGTACCCCAGATTCAGTAACTACTATAAATTCTTTGCTTGGAGAAGTTACTGAATAATCTATTATTTCACCTGTACTTCCTAGAAAATCAGCTAATTCGCGTATTTCCTTTTCGCACTCAGGGTGAACTAATACCTCAGCTGCAGGTCGTATTTCCTTTATAGCTTGTACATGCTGAGCCTTTACCTTCTTATGTGTTATGCAATATCCATCCCATAGGTAAAATTTCTTTTCAGGAAATTGTTCTGCGATATATTCACCTAGATTTTTATCAGGTAAAAAGATTATCTCCTCATTGGGTATATTTTTTATAATATTGACTGCAGATGAGGAGGTTACACATACATCACATAGACTCTTAACATCTGTATTTGAATTGATATAACAAACAACAACTGCATTTGGATGCTCTTCCTTAAATTCTTTTAACTTATCTGCACTTGCCATATCTGCCATTGGGCAGCCTGCATCTGGATTTGGGAAAATAATCTTTTTATTAGGTGAAAGAATTTTTGCACTTTCCGCCATAAATTTTACTCCGCAAAAAACAATAGTTTCAGAAGGAGAACTCATAGCTACTTTACTTAGATAATAAGAATCACCAACATAATCAGCTATATCTTGAACCTCATCAGACTGATAATAGTGTGCTAAAATTAGGGCATTTTTTTCTTTTTTTAGTTTGTTTATTTCCTCAATTAAATTCATAAAGTCACACTCCAATTTATATTTACATCTGTATATACAGCAGTATATCATTACGGTAAATTTTATTCAACTATGAAGGAAATTTTATAGCTCAGTAGCATAATTTAAGAAAAATTTAAATATTGTTAATTTGACTAACAATAAAATAAATGTAATAATTATAATAGGTTATTAAATAACCTATAAAATAATATACTTAACTGGAGTTGTTTTACATGGATAATGTTAGAAAGTTATCAAATATAATTATAGAAAAATATAATCGAGTAAAATTAGATTTAAGATTTGATGGAGAATATTTAAATTACTTTGCAGCTTTACTAGAAATGGTTAATAAGAAGGAAATTAATACAATCAATGTAAAAAATATAAGAAAGTATTTTTCTAAAAATACTCCTTGGCATTCATCATTTAGGGGGACAGGTCTATACATAGTATCACTACTGATTTCACTAAAACATGAGGACTATAAATTAAAAGTAGATGAATTAATAAATATAGAAGAGGAATTAAAATCTTTGGGGTATAAAGAAGGAGGATATCTAGCATTAGCATGTTATATTCTATCTGAGTATGGAAAAGAAGATTTTGTTAATAAATTTCATAATATTTTTATTAAAATTCAAAGGAAAAATTCCAAAATTACATGGGAAGAAGATTATCCTATAGTGGCTTTGATGGTAGCTAAAGAAATTACATTAGAATATATTGAAAAAAACTATAAGGAATGTTTTAATTTATATGAGAACTTAGAAGCTAAAAGTTCAAATATCACTCAAGATATTGTAAATATGTCTTTAATATATAATGAAAAGTTTGATATAGATAGTAGTATTATAGACAATAAAATAGAACATCAATATGCTATTTTATATCCTTTGTTTTTTAAGGATTATAATAAATACACGAATAAATTCGAGAAATGCCAAGACTTTCTTGAAGAACACACTGAGTTGCAATTGTTTATGGATAAAAGTTTTAGAAAATTTTTATCTTTTGCTCTAGTAATAATTAATGAAGAAAAACTAATTAAGGATGAAATATGTGAACTTATTGCAATTTGTATATTTAACTTTACAAAGACACAGGAAATGTCTATTTTAAGTGAATTAACGTAATTATGAATTAACTCAATTATAAATTCACGTAATTATTTGAAAAGAGGAGTTATGGAAAGAAGAATAATTCATGTAGATATGGATGCTTTTTTTGCCTCCGTAGAGGTTATGGATAACAAATCCTTGAAGGGGAAACCCGTTATTGTTGGAGGAACAAGTGAAAGAGGAGTAGTGTCAACATGTTCATACGAGGCGAGGGCTTATGGGGTACATTCTGCTATGCCTATTTTTATGGCTAAAGAGAGATGTCCACATGGAATCTTTCTGCCTGTAAGATATGGACGATATAAGGAAATTTCAAAGAAGGTATTTGATATCTTAGAAGAAGTTTCTAATATAATAGAACCTCTTTCTATTGATGAGGCATACATAGATATAACCTCTTCAAAATTTGAAACAATGGAAGCAGCAAAATATATAAAGAATAGAGTTAAAACAGAACTTGGTTTAACAATATCCGTAGGGATTTCTTATAATAAGTTTCTTGCAAAACTAGCATCAGATTGGAATAAACCTGATGGAATCATGGAAATAACAAAAGAAATGATGCCAGAAATTCTATTCCCTTTACCAATTTCAAAGGTATATGGGTTAGGGGTCAAATCAGTGCAAAAATTGAATAATATCGGGGTATTTAAGGTACATGAATTATATAAATTACCTAAAGAATTATTTTCATATTATTTTGGTAAATTTGGTAACGAAATCTACGATAGAATAAGAGGAATAGATAATAGACCAGTTAAAATAAGTCATGAAAGAAAATCCATAGGTAAGGAAACAACTTTGAAACATAATACCAATGACATAAATGAGCTAAGACCTTACTTAGAGAATTTTTCAAGAGAAATAGCATATCTATTATCTCAAAGAGAATTATCTGGAAGAACCATAACTATAAAATATAAAACATGGGATTTTAAATCCCATACAAGAAGCAAGACCCTTAATACTTATATTAATAGTTATGAAGATATATTTAATGAGTCTTTTAGTATTTTAACTGAAGAGAGTATTGAAGAAGACCTAAGACTTATAGGGTTATCCATTTCTTCATTAAAAGAAAATACTATGTATCAAATGAGATTGTTTTAGAACTACTTATGGAGGAAAGATGAAAAGACTAGCTAAATGGGGAAGCTTTACTTTCTTAATTATATTTAATATTTTTTTAAGTTTATTTTACTTATTTTATACAGTTGGATTTAAGTGGAGAGGTCTAGAATTTGATTTTGTATCATCTGCTATTCTCTCAATAATAGGAGGACTTCTAATTTTATTTATTCTTATTTCCTTGGGAATAAAAGCAATAAAATACTATGTTTTAATACCTTTGGAGCTATTACTCATAATAAACTTATTAATGGTATTTCCTATTGGATTAAATAATATAATATTATATTTTATTCAAGTTACATTATTTTCAATTTACATTGTAGAGAAATAAATAAGGTAGACATAATGCTAAATTTGCTTTATAATTTGTTTGAAAAAGTTTTCGAAGGTGAGGTTTTAAATTATGAATAGTAGTGAATTAGCTAAAATAATAGACCATACTATACTTAAACCAGAAGCAAGTATTGAAAGTGTTAAAAAAATATGTGAAGAAGCAGTAAAATACAATTTTGCATCTGTATGCATTAACCCAACAAATGTTAAGTTAGCTGCTGAATTAGTTGCTGGAACAGAAGTTAAAGTTTGTACAGTTATAGGATTCCCTTTAGGAGCAAATACTTCAAAGGTTAAAGCTTTTGAAACAGAAGATGCAATAGCAAATGGTGCACATGAAGTAGATATGGTTATAAATATAGGAAGACTTAAAGATAAGGATTATGACTATGTAAGAGAAGATATAAAAGCTGTTGTTAATGCCGCAAAAGGTAAAGCGCTTACAAAAGTGATAATTGAAACTTGCCTTCTAAATGATGAAGAGAAGGTAATGGCATGTAAGCTTGCAAAAGAGGCAGGTGCTGATTTTGTAAAAACTTCAACAGGATTTTCAACTGGTGGAGCTACTCCAGAAGACATAAAATTAATGAGAGAAACAGTAGGTCCTGATATGGGAGTTAAAGCATCTGGTGGAGTTAGAAGCTTAGCTGATGCTGAAGCTGTAGTTGCAAATGGAGCAACAAGAATAGGAGCATCCTCTTCTATTGAAATAGTTGAAGGAAGAACAGCAAAAGGAAATTATTAAAAAGTTAATAAAATATTTTTTGGAAAATCGTCAGCTCATAATTGTGCTTGACGATTTTTTTACTCTTTAGGAATTTATAATATTTTAAGGTTGTGGATAAAATTATAAGTTTGAATTATAATTTAAGGATTCAATGGATATCCATAAAGAGTAAAAAAAGAATTAGGCGCCTGCCAAATTTTCCTCACATTCGATTGGAAAGGCAGATGCGAGAAAATAATCGACGGCTCATAATCGCCTTGACGATTTTTTTACTCTTTAGGAATTTATAATATTTTAAGGTTGTGGATAAAATTATAAGTTTGAATTATAATTTAAGGATTCAATGGATATCCATAAAGAGTAAAAAAAGAATTAGTCGCCTGCCAAATTTTCCTCACATTCGTTTGGAAAGGCAGATGCGAGAAAAAAATCGACGGCTCATAATCGCCTTGACGATTTTTTTACTATTTAAATAAAAACTATGCCTAAAATAGACTATTTGGAATATTTATATATAAACAATTATTTTAAGGAGGAAACTACTCTCACGAGTGGTTAAAGCCTATGAAGAGAATATTGCCAATCGATGAAGTTATATATAATATTGATTTAAATAATGCATTTCCATTGAGGGAAAAAAATAACCTTCCAGAGTATTATGATGTATATAAGAAGATTAAGTTTGCTTTTAATATTAATAAGGAAGGATACAATGTATATGTTGTAGACTCCTTTTCAAAGGATAAGATAGAAAATATCATGAATTATGTAAATGAATCTCTTAGTAGTAAGGAGAGTCCAAAAGATATTTGTTATGTAATATATGAAGATTCAAGATATCCAACACCACTTTTAGTAAAAAACTCCCTAGGGAAAAAGTTGAAAAAGGTAATAGAATTAATCAAAGAAGATTATTTTGATGCAATAGTTGATTTTTATAATTCTTCTGACAACAAGGAAAAAGAAGATATCCTTGATGACATTTATAAGAAGAGAAGTCACCATATTGGGGTTTTAATAGATTTAGCAAAAAATCAAGGGTTTGATCTTAAGTCAACCAGCCAGGGTTTTGCATTTATTCCACTAAAAGAAGGCATTGCAATGACAGAAAAGGAATACGACACACTTAAGCATAAGGATAGAGAAGATATTTTAAATAAGGCAAGCAAATTAAAAAGTGATGCAGCTGAAATATTAGAAGAATTAAAGGAGTTAGAAATAACTTCAATTAAGAAAATAAAAGACATTTTAAAAGAATATCTTAAAAAAATTCAATTAGCAAATGAAAGTAAATATGAAAAAGATCTTGTGGATGATGAAAACTCTTTAGAATATTTTAAGTTTGTTAATTATGATATTCAAGAAGCATTAATAGAAAATTATACTATGAATTTTGATGATGATGAAGATAAGATCATAGAAATAATAAATAAGTATGTAGTAAATGTAATAGTAGACAACAGCGATAATAAAACTCCTAGAGTTATATTTGAAGAAGATCCGACTATTAATAATCTTTTAGGAAATATAGAATATGAAAATCATAATGGAGTGTATACAACAGATATCTCACTAATTACAGCCGGTTCTATTTTAAAAGCAAATGAGGGATGTTTAATTTTACGTATGAGCTCTCTAGTTAACAATGCAGGTAGTTACTACTATTTAAAAAAGACACTTTTAAATCAAAAGGTTTCCTATGATTTTAATAGAGGGTATTTTGAACTTCTGTCATTAAATGGACTCAAACCATTACCAATTGATATAAATCTAAAGGTAATATTAATTGGAGATTTTGAAAGTTATGATTTGCTATATAACTATGATGAAGATTTCGAAAATCTATTTTCGTTAAGATCACAATTCAATCCAGTTGTGGATATAAATAATCAAGTTATCTCTGAGATTATGAATAGCATCTTAGAGGTGGTTGATAAAAATAATCTTCATAAAGTTACAGAACCTGCCATAAAAGAGATATTTAAATATTTATCACGTAAAGCTTCTAATCGTAAAAAGATTTATATTAATAAAAAAGAAATTGAAAAAATATTATTTTTAGCAGATAACTATTCCAAAATATATGGAAATGAAATTACTGAAAAAGCCATAATCGAAGGATTATATGATCAGGAATTAGTTGAAAAAGAAATATTAAAATCTTATGGCGATAAAAAAGTTCTTTTGGATGTAATGGGTGAGAGAATCGGGGCAGTAAATGCATTATCTGTTATAGATTTAGGATATTTAAGTTTTGGAAAGCCTATTAGGGTAACATCCATTTGTACAAAAGGGCAAGGAAGAATAATTGATGCTCAAAAAGAGAGTAATTTAAGTGGCAATATTCATAGTAAATCTGTAGCTATAATACATGGAGTACTAAGTAACTTTTTCTCAGCATATGAGACCATGCCAGTAGATTTCCATTTGAGTTTTGAACAAACCTATGGAATGTTAGATGGAGATTCAGCATCAGTGGCACAATTAATATCAATTCTTTCCTCATTAAGTAAAATACCAGTAAGACAAAATATAGCAGTCACAGGATCTATAAATCAGTTTGGAGAGGTGCAGCCTATTGGAGGAGTTAATGAGAAAATTGAAGGGTTTTTTAATGTATGTTCGCTAATGAATAATGTGGAGAATAAGGGAGTGCTTATACCTTCATTAAATGCAGATGAAATTGTGCTAAATCCAAAGGTTGAAAAAGCTGTAAAAGAAGGAACATTTACTATTTATACTATGGATACATTATCAGATGCATTAGAAATTCTTATGCTGAAAGAAGGAGAGACTATTGAAAATCTTCTTGGTACGTTGAAAAGTGAAGTAGATAAATATAAAAGCATGAAAAAGTTATAGAACTAAAATAGACCTCAAGAAATTACTAATGTAATTCTTGGGGTTTTCTTATGATTAAAATTGAATTAGTATTCAAGGTTATATAATCAATTTTTCATAAAAGTAGCTTATAGGGTTTTTTATAGGAAACTAAACTTATACTTGTTTGAAAATGTCGGCTTCTGGACATTTTCAGGCATGAATAAGTTAATAAATGAACTTAAAACCCTATAAAAGTAATATAAATTCAAGAATAAATAAAAATCCTTTGACTACATAAGTTATAATATGGTAATATAAGGAAAAAGAAGGAAACGGCAGATAAAGAAAAGGAGGTGTGGAACTCTAAAGCAATTTGCTTTGGAGTAAAAGTTATGTATCTAAAATTCAATAAAAGTAATGATAAATTAATAGTAACTTTACGAGGAGAATTAGATCATCATAGTGCTGAGGAAGTACGTGTTAAAATAGATGATAGGATTGATAGAGATGGAGTTAAAAATTTAATATTAGATTTTTCTGCAGTGACATTTATGGATAGCTCTGGCATTGGTGTAGTAATAGGAAGATATAAAAAGTTATCAAGTAAAAGTGGAAAAGTTGTTATTGCAGAAGCCACAAAAAATGTTAAGAGAGTATTTGAACTTTCAGGATTATTTAAAATTATTAAGGCTTATGATAGCATAGAGGAAGCTATAAACTGCAATAATTAGGGGGAGTGAAGATGATTGATAATAGTATGAAAATTGAGTTTTTAAGTAAGTCAGAAAATGAGGCATTTGCGAGAGTTGCTGTAGCTGCTTTCGTATCACAATTAGATCCAACTCTTGAGGAGTTAACAGATGTTAAAACTGCAGTTTCTGAAGCCGTTACAAATTCTATAATACATGGGTATGAGAATAATCCTAATGAGACTATTAAAATAGAAGTTTATATAGAAGGTAATGAAGTAAAGGTAGTAATTGAAGATCATGGAGTTGGGATTGAAAATATTGAAAAAGCAAAAGAACCACTTTATACTTCAAGACCTGACTTAGAGAGAAGTGGAATGGGATTTACAGTAATGGAGAGCTTTATGGATTCCTTAGAAGTTGAAAGTGAGTTAGGCAAGGGGACAAAGATAATATTAGAAAAAAAGTTCAACTCGGTATAGGCTAGGTGATGAAGTTATATGAGTAAAAGTGATATGAAAATAGATGAATATAACTACAACGATAATTCAGAGTTAATTAGATTATCAAAAGATGGAAGTAAGGAAGCTATGGATAAATTAATCCAGATGAATATGCCACTTGTTGCTTCCTTAAGTAAAAAGTTTCTAAACAGAGGTTACGACTATGAGGATATACTTCAAATAGGGTCAATTGGATTAGTGAAGGCTATTAAAAATTTTGATGATTCTTATAATGTTAAGTTCTCAACCTATGCAGTTCCAATGATAATAGGAGAAATTAAACGTTTTTTAAGAGATGATGGAATAATAAAAGTAAGTAGGAACACGAAAACATTAGCTAAAAAATTGCATTTCTTTAAGGAAGAGTTAACTAAAAAATTAAATAGAGAACCAACATTAGAAGAGCTTTCAGAATATTCTTCAATAGAAAAGGAAGAAATCGTTTTTGCCCTAGAGTCAACTTCCTCCTTGCAGTACCTTTATGATACTATACATCAAGAGGATGGTTCTCCAGTACTTTTAATTGATAAATTGAGTGAAACTGGAATTGAAGATACAAGTATGGTTGATAAAATAGCTTTAAAAGAGGCTTTGAGAGGTATAGATTTAAAATCAAGGCAAATAATTTTATTAAGATATTTTAAAGATAAAACACAAGTCGAGGTGGCAAGATTACTAGGCATTTCTCAAGTACAAGTTTCAAGAATTGAAAAGAAAGTTTTATTGGAAATGAGAAAAAAATTAGGAGATTAATATAGAGGGTTTTATAAAAAAACCTAAAAATAGTTCTATGATTATTAATAATCATAGAACTATTTTTTTGGGAAATAATAAATATATCCTTTAATAGAAACGGGGAATGTAATTTGAATAAAAAAGAAGGAAAAATAAAAAAAGAATTTTATAAGCTTTCTAAGGAGTTAGAACCAAAACCAAAGCTCCTAAGGAACTGCATAAATGCTTTTTGGGTAGGAGGTCTTATCTGTGTAATTGGACAGGGATTAACAGATATACTTTTAAGCTTTAACATATCAAAAGAAGACGTAGTAATTTGGATTCCCATAATAATGATATTCATAGGAGCACTATTAACTGGATTTGGAATATACGATAAGATTGCTTCTTTTGCAGGAGCAGGTACTGTTGTCCCAATAACAGGATTTTCAAATGCTGTGGTATCCCCTGCAATTGAGTTTAAAAAAGAAGGATTTATTTTAGGAGTAGCAGCAAAAATGTTCACAATTGCTGGACCGGTTCTAGTATATGGAATAGGAACATCTGTAATAATTGGAATTATACATTACTTTATTAATTTTCTATAAGAAAGAGGGATAATTATGGATAATAAGCGCAGAGGACTACAAACTGTTGAGCTTCAAAATCCTCCCAAGATAATTGCTTCGTCAACTACTGTTGGACCTAAAGAAGGCATGGGTCCATTAAGCGAATATTTTGATACAATATTAGAAGATGATAAGAACGGAAAAGAAACCTTTGAACAAGCAGAAAGCTCTATTATGTATAGCACAATAAAAGATAGCATAAGAAAAGCAAACCTAAGTGAAAATGATATAAATTACTTATTTGCTGGGGATCTTTTAAATCAGTTGACATCATCAAATTTTGTTGCAAGAGAATTAGACATTCCTTTCTTTGGACTCTATGGAGCATGTTCAACAATGGCAGAATCATTAGGCTTAGCTTCGCTAATAATGGATGGGGGATTTGCAAAATACGTAGTAGCAAGTACATCATCACATTTTTCAGCTGCAGAGAGACAATTTAGGTTTCCGTTAGAATATGGGAGCCAAAGACCAGAAACAGCGCAATGGACCGTAACAGGTGCAGGAGCCATGGTTTTAGCGAATGAAGGTAATTTTCCTAGAATTACTCATGTAACTACAGGGGTCGTAAAAGATTATGGAATTAAAGATGCAGGGAATATGGGAGCAGCAATGGCGCCAGCGGCTGTTGACACAATCTGTAGAAACTTTAAGGATTTAGGAAGAGGGCCTGACGATTATGATATCATAGCTACTGGTGACTTAGGCAAGTTTGGGAAGGAATTGACTCAAAGGCTTATGATGGAATATGGTTATGATATGAGTAAATGTTATATAGATTGCGGAGAAATAATTTACGATAACGAGAAGCAAAAAACTAATTCTGGTGGCAGTGGTTGTGGATGTTCAGCTGTAATAGCATGTGGTTACTTATATAAGAAGTTAATGGCAGGAGAAATTAAGAGGGTATTTTTAGTATCAACTGGTGCACTAATGAGCAACACTTCATCGCTTCAGGGAGAAAGTATTCCCGGTATAGCACATGGAGTAGTAATAGAGTATGATAAAGAGGGAGTGATGTAAGGTGAATGATTATTTAAGTTCATTCATAGTAGGTGGGACTATTTGTGTAGTAGCTCAAATATTAATGGATAAAACCAAGCTTACTCCTGGAAGAATACTGGTAGTATTTGTAACTCTTGGTGCTATACTTGGAGCTTTTAATATATATGATAAATTACTTGAAATAGGAAAAGCTGGAGCAAGTGTTCCTTTGCCTGGCTTTGGAAATGCATTAGCAAAGGCAGCAATTAAGGAAGTTAATGAAAAAGGTTTAATTGGAGCATTTACAGGAGGAATAAAAGGGACAGCTGGGGGAATAACCGCTGCAGTGTTTTTTGGTTATGTTATGGCGTTGATTTTTAATCCTAAAACAAAATCCTAAGGGCTAAGGTCTTAGGATTTTTGAATATTGGACGATAAATTATATTATACATTTTGCAGGGAGTGATTTTTTTGATTAATTGGTATTTGAACTCCTGGAATAAGGTAGTAGAATTTCTAGAAAGTGATATTGATTATGGGTTAAGTGAAGCTGAGATTTTAAAAAGAAGAGATAAGTGGGGAAGTAATAAAATAAATATTATTTTTGAAGAAAAAGCATGGAAAACCACTTTCAAATCTATTAAGAATGTTTGGTTTATTATACCTATTTTAATTTGTATTTATGGAGTTTATTTAGGAAAATATCTTAGTTCGATTTTTACGTTAGCTATTCCTACTGGAATTTTAATTTTAAAATTAAGACAACTTGTTAACAGAAAAAAAGAAATGACAACTTTAAGTGCTATTAGCTATGGTAAAATTACAGCTGTTAGGGACGGCAGAGATAAGCTAATTAATTCGGAAGAATTGGTAGTAGGAGATATTGTAATAATAGATGATAGATCCATAGTTCCAGCAGATATTAGAATAATAAGTTCTGATAATTTAAAAGTAAATGAGAAAAGCTTAACAGGAGAAGAATTTTTATCAGAAAAATATGAAAGTAAGTTAACTCAAGAAATAACAAGTTTAGGTGAAATTAAAAATATACTTTTTAAAGGTACGAAGGTTGTTTCGGGACAAGTTACTGGAATAGTTATTGCAACAGGTAATTATACACAGCTTGGAAAGATAATGAATATGCTAAATAGCACTAATATTAGAAAAGAAACTATAAATGATAAGGCAGAAAATCAATGGAATAAAACGCTAACCTTATCGCTATTATTTGGGATAATAGTAATAGTTTTAGGAACAATGCTTAAAGGAACAGATCAAAACTTTATATTTAGTATTCTTATATCATCTACTTCCTTTGGAAGTATCATTGTAATGATGCTATTTTTAAGGATAATTAACAAAACTGCTGATAAAGAGAATATTAATATATTAAACCCTTCATGGATTGATTTGATAGATGACATTGAAGTTTTATTTATTGATAAAGTAGGATCAATTTCTAAAACACAGATGAATGTATCAAAGATTTTCACAGATGGAAAGTATACTAACTTAGAAGAGGATGACAAGTCGAATTTCAACTTTATTAGGCTTATGGAAATAGGTTTACTAGTTAATAATGCTACCTATAATTCTTCTGATGATAGTGGAACAGGAGATTTGAAAGATATAGCAATACTTAAATATGCAGGGATAAAGCATATTTATAAAGCTCAAGTAGATAGTAAAAATAGAAGAGTATTTGATATTCCAATGGATTTTAGTAAGCGTATATATACAACGATAAATAAGGTTGGAAAAGGATATAGAGCTAATATAAAAGGTAATTTAGATGAGCTTCTAGATTATTGTACTCATATAATGAAGGATGGAGTAGAAGTAGAATTTACAGATGAAGAAAGAGAAGTAATAAGGGAAAAGGATTATGAAATATCTAAAGAAGGATTAATAACTCAGGGAGTAGCCTATAGAAATTTCAGTTATGAACCTTCCACATCAGAAAACATAGAAAGTAATTTAGTATTCGTTGGAATAATAGCATTAGAGAATCCAACAAATCCAAGTATTAATGATTTGTTAAGAAGATTAATAAGAGAAAAAATTCACCCTATTTTGATAACTGAGGATAATAAAATAACTGCAGCTACTGTAGGCAAAGAAGTAGGGTTAATTGGAGATGATACTGAGGTAATATCGGGTATAGAATTAATCAACTCAACTAAAGAAGAGAAAATAGAGATTCTTTCTAAAACTAAAGTATTTTCGAAGATTGTTCCAGAACTAAAAAATGCTATATTTACTATGTTTAAAGAAGATAATTATAAGGTTTGCTGTACAGGAGAAGAAGTTATAGATTTGCCTTTACTTGCACTTTCTACATTAGCGATTGCTAAAGGTAAAGCATCAGCACTAGTAAAGAAGGTAGCAGACCTATATATAAAAGAAGATTGTTTAGAAAAATTATTATTTTTGAAATCATTAAAGAGAGAAATCAACAAAAAGATAAAATCAGGAAAGGCATTTTATTGGATATTAATTATTGCAGAATGCTTAATTAGTTTAATTTCTTTTGAATTTTATGGACAAGCGATATCAAATGAATTGACTATCTTAGCAGTTAACATTTTGATTTTACCTTTAATACTTATCAGAAATATATTTAAGAAAAACATGTTTGAAATAACTCCTAAAAATATATTTTTAAGAGGAATGGTAATAGTAGTTGGTAGTATTGTTGTAAAGATTTTGACAATAGACATGGTAGACTATGGGTTTACAGCAGTAGGAGCATTTTTATTGTTAACTTTAATAGCAACATTTGATGTTAGATTTAAAAAAGCAGAAGTAGAGTGAATTAATAGCACTTCCCTAGGTAAGAATTGAAAGGGAGGTGCTATTTTTTGCATAATGAAAATATTATTTTAAAGAATCCGTTAGTAACAGTTTTTATTTGCTTGATTTTAGGTTCTATTATATATAATTCAAACTTTAATTTATCATACGTAATATTATCAGTGATTTCATTTGTTATTATATTCTGGTTCGGTGGCAAGAAAAGTACCATAATATTTTTCTTATTCTTTGCATTAAGTATAGGTAGTAATCATTTCTATTATTCTATCCCAAAAGTTAATGATGGAAGCTATTTAGTAAGAATTACAAATCAGAATTATGGAAAATTTACAGGGATTTATAAAGGAAGAAAAGTTATAATTCAGGGAAGTAAACTAAGTTTTAACCTTGGGAGTAAATATCTAATAAAAGGAGATTTTACCCCAAGCAAGGAAATGGATAAAGGCATTGTAGGTACTATTTATGAGAGGGATTATAAACAAGAAAAGAGGGATTTGATTTCCTACATATATGATTATAAAGAGGGAATTTATAAGAAAGTAGAAAGTAAATTAGGGAAAGAATCCGCAGCCATGATATCAGCAGTTTCTTTTGGATATGTAGATGGATTAACATTAGAACAAAAGAATGATATGAAGTATTGGGGATTAATACATATAATATCTGTATCTGGATTTCATATGGCTCTTATATATAAGCTATTAGAAAAGCTTTTTGGCTATAAAGTTGCTTTAATAACCTGTGCATTTTATACGTTATTCACTGGAGCATCATCAGCCACCTTAAGATCATTTCTTATGATTCTGATATTAAAAATTGGAGAAAAGATATATAAGGAGTACAATCCTATTTCATCCTTATCCTTATCAGGAATATTAATATGTTTAATAACTCCATATAGTCCCTTGGATTTAGGTTTTCAATTATCTTATTTAGCTACACTAGGAATAATAATATTTAATACTCCATTAAATAAAAAGTTATATAAATATCCTAAATATTTAAGAGAAGCAATGGCCATAAGTATTTCCCCTCAAGTTTTAACTTATCCTATAGTTGGAATTTCAATAGGATATTTCTCCGTTAATTCACTATTAACAAACCTAGTGTTAATGCCTTTTTTTAGTATTGTAGTTATTTTAGGTAACTTATTACTTTTAACATATTGGTGGGGCTTTTGCTTTGATATTTTGGTTAGGGTCGCTGGAATTATAAATGGCTTAATTAATTTAGTATTAAAATTTATGGAAATAATATCATTGCCTTTGATGAGTATTGAAAGAGAACTAGTATACTATTATATTATTTGTCTTGGATGTTATTATTTTATTAAGAAAGGATTTAATGAATTTAAATACATACCTGTAGTTTTAATAATTCCATTATGTATTTATATCTATTCTCCAATTACAAAAATAAATATAAGTAATAGTAAGGATATCAGAATTAGCTATAAGGGAGATATATGGAAATATAGAGTAACAAATAGTAAAGTGAGTGCTATTAATAATACTCAGTATAAAAATAAAAGTATAATACCGTTAAACTCTGTAGGTGATAGCTTCTATATAAATAATAATATGCTTAATATAAGAACTAATAATAAGAAGGTGTATCGCTTTTCTTTAATTAAAAATAAAGAAAAATATGATATAATAACTCTTAGAGAAGATGAAACGATTTTTATTTTGGGAGACAAAGTAATTAGGTTTTAAGTTAGCGAGGAATTAAAAGTGATAAAACTAAATGAACTTGAGAGAGAAATTAAAAGTAACAATATTAAAAATTCATATATTTTAGCAGGTACAGATGAAGCGTTAATGAAGGAGACCATTGAAAATATTTCGAAGAAGGCTCTCTCAGATGATCTTAAGGACTTTAATTATATAAAGCTAGATGGTGTTAATATAACGTCAGAGACAATAATAAATGCTTGTGAAACTCTTCCTTTTATGAGTGATAGGAAAGTAGTTATTATATATAGAGCTAATTTTTTAAAGGGTTCAAAGGATTTTCCAGAAAGTGAACTTAAGAGAGTAATAGAGTATTTCAAAAATACACCTTCATATTTGGTTCTCTTAACCTATGTGCTATTAGATGATAAAAGAGATAAGCCTAATAATAAGAAATATAAGACACTAGCGGCATTGGATAAGAGTACTACATTAGTACATATAGATAAGCAAAAAGAAGATAGACTATCTAAAGAAGCTTTAGATATATTTGCGTCATATAATAAAGAGATTGGAAAAGTAGAATTAAAATATTTTATAACTAAAGTTGAGAAGAACTTAGATATAATTAAAAGTGAAATAGAGAAGTTGGTAAATTATACTTTGGATCGACCTATAACTAAAAATGATATAGATCAATTATTGCCATCAGAAGGTGATGATGATGTGTTTGACTTAATAGACTTTATATCAGAAAAGAAACCTGAAAAAGCTATTATGCTCATGAATGAACTAATATTTAAAGGTGAAAACTTAAATAGATTATTATCATTAATAGAAGGTCAATTTAGAAAACTTTATGAAATAAGACTAAAGACTCAGAAAGGGTTATCTTCACAGGTCATAGCTACTGAGATGAGAATGCATCCATTCGTAATGGAGAAGTTAGTTAAACAAAGTAATAAATTTACTGTTGGTCAATTAGAAGAGTGTATGAAACTTTGTATTATGACAGAAAAACGAATAAAGAGTGTTTCAACAAATATATTAACAGAAATGGAATTCTTATTGATTTCTACTGTAAGAACCACTAAAAAATAATTAACCGGTCCTTAATGGACCGGTTTATAAAATTAAGCTAAAGTCTTTAACTTTGCAGCTAATCTTGATTTTTTTCTTGCAGCCATGTTCTTATGAACAATTCCTTTTGAAGTAGCCATATCTAAAGATCTAACAGCTCCAGCAAAAGCAACCTTAGCGTCTTCTGCGTTCTTTGCATCTACAGCAACTTCAAACTTCTTTATAGCAGTTTTAAGTGCTGATTTTAACATCTTATTTCTAAGAGTTTTAGTTTCTATAACCTTAATTCTCTTTTTAGCTGATTTAATATTTGCCATTCCTTTTCACCCCCTTCAATTTTTTAGGGCCTCCGCAGTTTTGGGGAAATCTGCTTTCGAGTTCACATTCAACAAACCATATTATAACATTGAATATTTTTTAATTCAAGTGAAATTTTTTTATTAAATAAAATAATATGTCAACTCTGTGGGAAAACTAGAGACATATCAGAAAAGGAGGCATATTTTATGTATAACGTAAGAACTGATTTAGCAATAGAGGCTAGAGAATTATATAAAAAGCAGCATAAAGGCGAAATTGATGGAGTAATAGTAAAAGAAGAAAATAAGGATGATATAAAAGTTACAAGTGTAGAAGTGGTTAATGAAGATGGTGCTATTAAAATGGGAAAACCAAAGGGAAACTATATAACTATAGAAGTTCCAGAATATACTCACTATGATGGAGAAATAATGGAGAGAGTATCAAATACCTTAGCTGATAGTTTGAAAGATATAATTAGGATAAAAGAAAATGATACCGCACTTGTTGTAGGTCTAGGAAATTGGAATGTTACACCTGATTCCTTAGGTCCAAAGGTTACAGAAAAAATTATGATAACAAGACATCTTAAATCAGTAATGCCAGATTCAATTGATGATTCTGTTACTTCTGTTTGTGCTTTAGCCCCAGGAGTTCTTGGCACAACAGGAATAGAAACAGGAGAGATAATAAAATCAATCGTTGATAAAATCAGACCTTCAATTGTAATATGTATTGATGCCTTAGCTTCTAGAAGATTAGAGCGTGTTAATAGAACTATACAAATTGGAGATACTGGAATATCACCTGGTGCTGGAGTAGGAAACCATAGGATGCAGATTAATAAAGAAAATTTAGGTATACCAGTTATAGCAATAGGAGTTCCAACGGTGGTAGATGCGGCTACAATTGCAAATGACACCATAGACTTGGTGTTAGATGAAATGATACAATCTGCTGAAAAAGGCGGAGATTTTTATAAAATGCTAAAGAACATTGATAAAAGAGAAAAAAGTAAAATGATTAAGGAAGTATTAAATCCTTATATTGGAGATTTAATGGTTACACCAAAAGAAGTTGATGTGGTAATAGATTCTGTATCGAAAATAATTGCAGATGGTATTAATATGGCATTACAACCTCAATTAGATATGGATGATATAAATAAATTTATGAATTAAAAATATAATTAAGAAATTTTAATAATAATTATGTAAATTCCCCCATATAAATTATAAAGAGAGAGGGGGAATTTATTTTGCTGCAAGATAGATTAGTCAGAAGTAGAGGAGTTAAATTTAATGTAAAAAAGATTATTATTACATTGCTAATTGCAACATTTGCATTAAGGAGTACTTACATTATATTATCAAAGCAATTTCATAATTCTAATTTGTATATTGATATGTTAAATAAGGGAATGCCATATTTAAATTCATTGGATTTACCAAGTAAGGATAACGGAAGTTTAACTATGCAAAATTATGTAGCAGGTATTTTAGGCATAGAAGATATCAACTTCTTTACTGTAGTAAAAAATGAAATTCCTTACTTTAAGGAATTGCCTAATAATATGGAGTATGATGAAAACACCATAGCTACACTAGACCCTTTTGAGCTTAATGATAAAAGTATAATTAAGTATACGCCAGAAGAAATGCCTAAGGAGGGCACAAATATAGTATCAAAGGCATACGATCCAAAACTTAAAAAGGCACTTAATATTGATAAGCCAGAGGTACTTATTTATCACTCACATACTATGGAATCATATTCGCCAGCAACTGCTGAGAGCAATGATCCTAATATGAGCGTAGTAGGAGTTGGGAATGCATTAACAAAAGAGCTTGAGGAAAACTATGGCATTGCAACAATACATGATACTACTATTCATTCATTATCATATGATGATAGTTATAAAAGATCAGGGGAGACCTTAAGCAAATATTTAAAAAAGTATAATAGTTTTAAAATCATTATTGATTTGCATAGAGATGCTATGGAAAATAAAACACCTGTAACAGCCACTATAAATGGTGAAAGTGTTGCAAGAATAATGTTTGTTTTAGCTCAAAATAATCAATATTATCCTAAAAATAAAGCGTTAACTGATAAGTTAAATACATTATCAAGAAATATCTTTCCAGGGCTAAGCAGAGGAATAGATGAATATAGAAGAGGAAAAGATTCTTTTAACCAAAATCAGAGTCCAAATGCAATTCTTATAGAAGTAGGGGCAAATTGTAACTCAAATGTTGAGGCACAAAATACAGCAAAGTATATAGCTAGATTATTGGCAGAAGATATAAATGGGAAATAAAGGTATAAAAAAATAAAAAATGAGCATCCTTATAGATATATATAATGCATTAAAGAATTTACATGTCACTGTTAAGCTTTTAGACGTTTCAACTAAGAGTTGGACAATGAGATGTATTATGATTTTTGCATTATATTTATAAAATCTAGGGGGTGCTTTTTTTGAAAAAGTTACGTATGATATTACCATTGTTAATTATATTAATCACTATATTTTTTGGGATTATTAAAATAAACATTATAAATACAAAAGCATTTAGTGAAAAAAATAATAATCTTCAAGGAGTAAATTTTGATAACATTAAAGATGACTTTGGAAATGAATTTTCTAATTTTATCCTTGATAAAGCAATACTTAAGATACATCAGGTTGACGGTGGAAAATATATTTTAGAGATAAACGGTCAGGAGTATAAATTAAAGGGGAATTTTAATTTTGTAAACTCAATTAAAAGCAATATTAATGGTGCTTATGAAGATATAAAAAATATATTTAAATAATTGTCATGATATTTTCAAAGTTGAGCAATATAAAAAAGCAGATGAAATTACCTAAATATCTATATAGGGTTTTTGATAGGAAACTAAACTTATACTTACATAAATAAGTTAATAGTTGAACTTAAAAACCTATAATTAGTTGACATGATGAAGGATACTTGTGTTATAATTTATCTGATTATTTTACACGGGGGTGAGTGCTGTTCTTATAACCTTAAGATAACAAGTATCAACTATTGATTATCTATAATTTATAAGAATGGATTTAATATGCAGAGTGAAAGAAGAAAACATATAAGAAATTTTTCAATAGTAGCACATATAGATCATGGTAAGTCAACTCTTGCAGATAGGTTGTTAGAAGAGACTGGAACCCTTACTCAAAGAGAAATGGAAGAGCAAGTTTTAGATAACATGGAACTTGAGAGAGAAAGAGGGATTACAATTAAATCTCAAGCTGCAAGATTAATTTATAGAAGGGATAATGGAGAAGAATATATATTAAATCTTATAGATACACCAGGTCATGTAGATTTTAACTACGAGGTTTCAAGAAGTTTAGCTGCATGTGAGGGAGCAATTCTAGTTGTTGATGCAACACAGGGGATTCAGGCGCAAACATTAGCAAATTGCTATCTTGCCTTAGATAACGATTTAGAAATCGTACCAGTTATAAACAAAATAGATCTTCCAAGTGCAAGACCTGATGAGATAAAGCAAGAAATCGAAGATGTAATTGGAATTGAAGCTCATGATGCACCTTTAATTTCAGCTAAAACTGGATTAAATATTAAAGATGTTCTAGAAGCTGTTATTGAAAAGGTTCCATATCCACAGGGAGATGAAGAAGCTCCATTAAAGGCATTAATTTTTGACTCATATTATGATAGTTATAAGGGTGTAGTTTGCTATGTTAGAGTTAGAGATGGAGTAGTTAAGCCAGGAACTCAAATTAAACTAATGGCAACAAATAAAGTATACGAAGTAACAGAAGTAGGAGTTTTCACGCCTAACTTTTTACCAATAAATCAATTAAGTGCAGGAGATGTTGGATACATTACTGCATCAATAAAAAATGTAAGAGATGCTAGAGTTGGTGATACTATTACCGAAAAGGGTAGAGAAACCTCTGAAGCATTAAAAGGATATAAGCCGGCAGTACCTATGGTATTCTCAGGAATATATCCAGTTGATGGAGCTAAATATGAAGAACTTAAGGAAGCTTTAGAGAAACTTCAAATTAATGATGCTGCTCTGAACTTTGAACCGGAAACTTCAATTGCCTTAGGATTTGGATTTAGATGTGGATTCCTTGGATTATTACATATGGAGATAATACAAGAAAGAATAGAGAGAGAGTTTAATTTAGATATTATAACTACAGCCCCATCAGTTATATATAAGGTTTATAAAACAGATGGAACTCTTATAGAATTAACAAACCCAACTAATTTACCTCCAATGACTGAGATTGATTATATGGAAGAACCTATGGTAAAGGCTTCAATAATTTCACCAACAGATTATACTGGTGCAGTTATGGAGTTATGTCAAGAAAAAAGAGGTAACTTTATAGATATGGAATATTTAGAAGCAACAAGAGTTGTTATTCATTATGATATTCCGTTAAATGAAATTGTTTATGATTTCTTTGATACCCTTAAATCAAGAACTAAGGGATATGCATCCTTAGATTATGAATTAAAGGGATATGTAAGAACTGAATTAGTAAAATTAGATATTTTATTAAATGGTGATTCAGTGGATGCACTTTCAATGATTGTTCCAAAAGAAAGAGCATATAGCAGAGGAAGAGCGATTGCAGAAAAGTTAAAAGAAATTATACCAAGACAACTTTTTGAAATACCTATTCAAGCTACAGTTGGAGCTAAAGTAATAGCTAGAGAAACCGTAAAAGCTATGAGAAAAGATGTATTAGCAAAATGTTATGGTGGAGATATTTCTAGAAAGAAGAAACTTCTAGAGAAACAAAAAGAAGGAAAGAAGAGAATGAGACAGGTAGGTTCGGTGGAAGTACCTCAAGAAGCATTCATGGCAGTTTTAAAAGTAGATTAAATATAAAACTCAGAGGGATAAAGGATTTTAGAAGTATATTTAAAATCCTAAGTTCCTTCTGAGTTTTAATTATAATTAGGAGGCAATTATAATGAAAAACATTTCTTTATATATACATATTCCTTTTTGTAAACAAAAGTGCATGTATTGTGATTTTCCATCTTATAGTGGAAAAGATGCATTGATGGAGGAATATATAAATTCATTGTGCAAAGAAATATCTAGAGAAGCATCAAAGTATAGTTATAATACCGTGTTTATTGGAGGTGGAACTCCAAGTTATTTAAACGAAGAGGATTTAACTAAGCTTCTTAAAGAAATAAATAAATTGTCCTTAAATAGAGAGTTAGAGTTTACCATGGAATGTAATCCAGGAAGCCTAACAGAAGAAAAATTACAAATCATGAAAAGTTATGGTGTAAATAGATTAAGTTTAGGATTACAAAGTACTAAAAATAGTATCCTTAAAGAAATAGGAAGGATTCATAGCTTTGAGGAATTCAAAAGTAATTATTCTTTAGCGAGAGAAATGGGATTTAATAATATAAATGTTGATATAATGTTTGGATTGCCAAATCAATCAGTAGAAGATTTTAAAAACACTTTAAGTGAAATAACTGAGCTAAATCCAGAGCATATTTCTGCTTATTCTCTCATAATCGAGGAAGGAACGGCTTTTTATAACTTATGGGAAAAGGACAAACTAAAGTTACCCTCTGAGGATGAGGAAAGAGAAATGTATGAGTATTGTGTGGATTACTTGAACGAAAAAGGATATTTACAATATGAAATCTCAAATTTTTCAAAGGAAGACAAAGAATGCAGACACAATAAGGTATATTGGGAGCTAGATGAATATTTAGGCTGTGGATCTTCTTCAGCTTCATTAATAGATGGAAAACGAATAAAAAATACAGAAAATATAAAGGAATATATAGAAGCGATTAACAGTAATAAAAGTGCTAATATTGAAACTATTAATTTAAAGGAAGGAGATTTAATTGAAGAATTTATGTTTTTAGGCTTAAGAAAAAAAGAAGGAATCGATGAAGCTATATTTAAGAAAAAATTTAATAAAGAAATAGATAGTATATATGAAAAAGTTATAAATTTTCACATAAGTGAGGGTTTATTAATACGAGAAAAAGGAAAGATATATTTAAGTAAAAAAGGCATAGAACTAAGTAATTATGTTATGAAAGACTTTATTTTAGATAAGTAACTGTAAATTTGTTATCTTTGAATTTATCATAATCATGTAAATATTTTTGAAAATTATAGTAATAAGGAGATTAATGGAGTAACTTAGAGCAAATAATAGTTTTTCTTTAAAAACAATAAAAAAGCAAACATTATTATACTATCTGTTAATTGACAAAAAAACTTAGAAATAATATATTTAAATCGTAGTCATTAGCACTCGATTGTAATGAGTGCTAACAAAAAGAGGTGAAACTATGTCAATAGATGATAGAAAGATAAGAATTCTACAAGCTATAATTAATGATTACGTGAAAACAGCTGAACCTGTAGGTTCAAGAACACTATCAAAGAAATATGACTTAGGAATAAGTTCTGCAACTATAAGAAATGAAATGGCAGATCTAGAAGAGATGGGATATTTAGAGCAACCTCATGCGTCTGCAGGAAGAGTTCCCTCTAGCAAAGGCTACAGACTTTATGTTGATAAGCTTATGGAATATAAAACCTTAAGCACAGAAGAAGAGTTAATGATAAAAAAATATATTATTGATATGGCTTTATTTGAAGTTGATAAGGTGTTAAAACAAACTTCAACATTATTATCAGAACTTACTAGATTAACTTGTGTTGTAAAAGCTCCTTCGGTTAAAAAGAGCTATATGAAATCAGCTCAGCTTGTTAAGATAGATGATTTTAATGTTCTCTGCATAATAGTAACAGACAATGGAGTTGTAAAGAATGGTTTGCTTAGAGTAAGCAGAAGTTTAAGCCCAGAAGTTTTAAATAAAATAAATAATATATTAAATGAGAGACTTGTTAATTTAACAATTGAAGAAATCAATCTTGAAGTAATTAATAGGTTAACATTAGAGTTAAAAGGCTTTGATGAAATTCTAAATGGAATGTTATCTTTGCTTTATGAAACCCTTAAATCCTCTAACTCTTCGGAGGTTTTTATGGAAGGTACAACCAATATATTTAATTACTCTGAATATAACGATATAGAAAGAGCTAAAGAAATACTAGAACTTTTGTATAATAAGGAATACGTTAATGAACTTATTACCACAGACAAAGGTATTTCAATAAAGATTGGTGATGAAAACTTCTTACCACAAGCTAAAGACTGTAGTGTCATTACTGCAGAATATACTTTGGGAGAAAGACCGCTAGGTACTATAGGACTTATCGGGCCAAGGAGAATAGATTACTCAAAGGTAATATCTATTATGGCTGAGGTAATGAAAGAGCTAAATACTTTGTTTAATAAGCAAAGCTTAAAATAATACTAGAGAGATGAGGTGTGATTTCTTGACAAAAAAGGAGAATACAACTGAAGAATTTGAAAATGAAAATTTAGAAGTAGAGGAAGACGCAAACTTAGAAGAAACTTTAGAAGAAGCTGAAGTTTCAGAAGATAAAGAATTTGAAGAAGTTTTATCAATCGAAGAGATCTTAAAAGAGAAAAACACAAAATTAAGTGATGAAAACACTAAATTGAATAATGAGATTGAAGCATTAAAAGATAGACTATTAAGAATAACTGCAGAATATGAAAACTTCAGAAAAAGAACTCAAAAAGAAAAAGAAGGTATCTATACTGATGCAACTACTGATGTAATTAAAGAAATTCTTCCAGTTTTAGATAACCTAGAAAGAGCTTTAGCAGTAGATGGATCTATTGAAGATCTAAAAAAAGGAATAGAAATGACTCAAAGAGGATTTAATGGAGCACTAGAAAAACTTGGTGTAGAAGAAATAGATGCCTCAGGAGATTTTGATCCAAATCTTCATCAAGCAGTTATGCATGAACAAAATGAAGATTTTGGTCCAAACAAAATAGCAGAAGTTTTCTTAAAAGGTTATAAGAAATCTGATAAAGTAATTAGATATTCAATGGTTAAAGTTGTAAACTAGCAAAATTTATTTGATAAATAGGAGGATATTATTATGGGAAAAGTAATAGGAATTGATTTAGGAACCACAAACTCTTGTGTAGCTGTTATGGAAGGAGGAGATCCAGTAGTTATAGCTAATGCTGAAGGTGCTAGAACTACTCCATCAGTTGTTTCATTCCAAGCTAATGGAGAAAGATTAGTAGGTCAAGTTGCTAAAAGACAGGCAATCACAAATCCTGATAAAACTATAATTTCAATAAAGAGACACATGGGAACAAACCATAAGGTAAACATAGATGGAAAGGATCATTCACCACAAGAAATATCAGCAATGGTTCTTCAAAAGATTAAAGCTGATGCTGAAAGTTATTTAGGTGAAACTGTAACTCAAGCAGTTATAACAGTACCAGCATACTTTAATGATTCTCAAAGACAAGCAACTAAAGATGCAGGAAGAATAGCTGGATTAGAAGTGTTAAGAATTATAAACGAACCAACAGCTGCAGCTTTAGCATATGGTATGGATAAAATGGATACTAACCAAAGAATATTTGTATATGACTTAGGTGGTGGTACATTCGACGTATCAATACTTGAACTAGGAGATGGAGTTTTCGAAGTTAAAGCAACTAATGGAGATACACGCCTAGGTGGAGATGACTTTGACCAAAAAGTTATAGATTATATAGCAGATACATTTAAAGCTGAAAATGGAATAGATTTAAAGAACGATAAGATGGCACTTCAAAGATTAAAAGAAGCAGCAGAAAAAGCTAAGATTGAATTATCATCTTCAACTCAAACAATAATCAATTTACCATTTATAACAGCTGATGCAACAGGTCCAAAGCACATAGATTTAACATTAACTAGAGCAAAATTCAATGAATTAACTCATGATCTAGTACAAAGAACTATTGAACCTATGAGAAAAGCATTAAATGATGCTGGATTATCTATAGGGGATATTGATAAAGTATTATTAGTTGGTGGATCAACTAGAATACCAGCAGTTCAAGATGCAGTTAAAGAATTTACAGGAAAAGAACCTTCAAAAGGAGTTAACCCAGACGAATGTGTTGCGGTAGGAGCTGCAATTCAAGGTGGAGTTTTAACTGGAGATGTTAAGGATGTATTATTACTAGACGTAACTCCATTAACTCTAGGAATTGAAACAATGGGTGGAATAGCTACACCATTAATTGAAAGAAATACAACAATACCAGCTAAGAAGAGCCAAATCTTCTCAACTGCAGCAGATGGTCAAACAAGTGTTGAAATCCATGTAGTTCAAGGGGAAAGACAAATGGCTGCTGACAACAAAACTTTAGGTAGATTTACTCTATCTGGAATTGCACCAGCACCAAGAGGAATTCCACAAATCGAAGTTACATTTGATATAGATGCTAATGGTATAGTTAAAGTATCTGCACAAGATAAAGGAACTGGTAAAGAAGCTAATATTACAATAACAGCTTCAACTAACCTTTCTGATGATGAAATAGATAAGGCAGTAAAAGAAGCAGAAAGATTTGCTGAAGAAGATAAGAAGAGAAAAGAAGCTATAGAGATAAAGAATAATGCAGATCAAGTAGTATATCAAACTGAAAAGACTCTAACTGATTTAGGTGATAAAGTTTCAGCTGAAGATAAGAGCAAGATAGAAGCTAAATTAGAAGAAGTTAAGAAAGTAAAAGATGGAGATGATTTAGAAGCAATTAAAAAGGCTACTGATGAATTAACTCAAGAATTCTATGCAATTTCATCTAAGATTTACCAAGCAGCAAACCCAGAAGGTCAAGGATTTGATCCAAACAACATGGGTGGAAATCCAGGAGCAGGTTCTCAAGGACCAAAAGATGATAATGTAGTAGATGCTGATTTTAAAGTAGATGAAGATAAATAGTTGAAACTAAGCTAACAAATAGCATATAATAGTTTGATAGGGAAGGGAGGCTCTCTTCCCTTTAACTAAGTTAATAGGTGGTGAATATATGGCTTCAAAGGACTATTATGAGGTGCTTGAAATTCAAAAAGGTGCCTCAGATGATGAAATAAAAAAGGCCTTTAGAAAACTTGCAATTAAATATCACCCTGATAAGAACCAAGGAAATGCAGAAGCAGAAGAAAAATTTAAGGAAATAAATGAAGCTTATCAGGTATTAAGTGACCCTCAAAAGAAAGCTCAATATGATCAATTTGGAACTGCTGATGGCGCTGGCTTTGGTCAAGGTGGATTTGGTGGATTTGACTTCTCTGAAATGGGAGGTTTTGGAGATATATTTGAAAGTTTCTTTGGTGGAGGATTCGGCGGTAATGCTGGAGGAAGAAGAAGAAATGCTCCAAGAGAAGGAAATGATATGGAATATACTCTTCACTTAACATTTGAAGAAGCTATTTTTGGAGTTGAAAAGGAAATATCAGTAACAAGAACAGAAAATTGTGATACTTGCCATGGATCTGGAGCAAAACCTGGAACATCACCAAAGACTTGTACTAGATGTAATGGATCAGGACAAATTAGAGTTGAGAGAAGAACACCGCTAGGAAGTTTCGTAAGTACTTCAGCTTGTGATGTGTGTGGAGGAACTGGTCAGACAGTTGATACTCCTTGTCCAGATTGCAAAGGAAAAGGAAGAGTTAGAAAAAATAGAAAGATTAAAGTTAATATACCTGCAGGTGTAGATACAAATAATGTAATACCACTAAGGGGACAAGGTGAGCATGGTGTAAACGGAGGTCCTCCAGGAGATTTATATATAAAAATCGTAGTTGCACCATCTAAGGTATATACTAGAAAAGGCTTTGATTTATATATTGATGAACATATATCAATGGCAGCAGCTGCTTTAGGTATTGAAATTAAAGTACCTACAGTAGATGGTGAAGTTAAATATAATGTACCTGCTGGAACTCAATCAGGAACTTTATTTAGACTTAAGAATAAAGGTGTTCATAGGGTCAATTCAACAGTAAGAGGAGATCAATATGTAAAAGTAATAGTTGATATCCCTAAGAACTTAAATGAACAACAAAAAGAAGCCTTAAGATTATTTATGGAAGCATCTGGAGAAACTCATACAAATAGCAACGAAAAACATAAAGAAGGTAAAGGCAAAAAGAGTTTCATGGATAAAATTTTTGGAGAATAGCTTAAAGATTGAATAGATCTTTATTTATACTATAATAGTACTTGAAAAAGAATATAGGTAAATTCGGTTGGACAAATTTATATTATTTGTTACAAGTAATTTTGTTTCTGGGGTGGGAAGCTCAATTTTGAGTTTCCCGCTTTTTTTATATAAATTTATAGATTATAGGAAAGGATACTAAATATAAGAAATTCTGCATATCTATGATTGTTTTGATTGGATTAATTTTTGCTGGTAAATTTAAAGTTTACAGAAATTAAGGAAGAGTTAAAGAGTGTATAATACAAAGAGAATAATACATAAAGTTTGACTATGTTTAGTATGTAGCAATTTGATGAAATAAAACAATTGAAAATTTTCCAAAATTTTGTTTAAATTAAATTAGAATATATTTAGGAGGAAGACATATGGCTCAAAATATTGATTATGTTATACATGGGGATGATATGCAGTTTGTGGAGGTTATGTTAGACACCAATGAAACAATGGTTGCAGAAGCCGGAGCTATGATGATGATGGATACAACTGTTGAAATGGAGACAACATTTGGAGATGGAAGTTCAAATCAAGGTGGTTTTATGGATAAATTATTCTCTGCAGGGAAAAGAGTTATTACAGGAGAAAGTTTATTTATGACTACCTTTACTAATAAGGGTTATGATAGAGCTATGGTATCTTTCTCAGCACCTTATCCAGGAAAAATTTTACCAATTCACCTTTCTCAGTATGGGGGAACACTTATATGTCAAAAGGATTCTTTCCTATGTGCACAAAAAGGAACTCAGGTAGGTATAGCTTTTACTAAAAAGTTTGGTGCAGGATTATTTGGAGGAGAAGGATTTATACTTCAAAAGCTTCAAGGAGATGGGATTGCATTTGTACATGCTGGAGGAACTGTAATTGAAAAAGATTTAGCACCAGGTCAAGTGCTTAAGATAGACACAGGATGTATAGTTGCAATGACTTCATCAGTTGATTATGATATTCAATTTGTAGGTGGATTTAAAAATGCACTATTTGGTGGAGAAGGTTTATTCTTTGCAACTTTAAGAGGACCAGGTAAGGTATGGATTCAAAGCTTACCATTTAGCAGACTTGCATCTAGAATGATGTCTGCAGGAATGGGCGGGAGAACAGGAAGAGAAGAAGGTAGTATATTAGGTTCACTTGGTAATTTCTTAGATGGTGATAACTAATAGATAGCGCTAAGAAGAAGGAGATTTATTGAGATTTAACTTTGATGATAATCAAAGTTAAGTTTCTTTTTTTGAAATTATTAAAGTAGATTAGAATTATAAGCAATATAAATAAAGGACAGATTTAATATTTAGGTGGTAATTATGAAGAAAAAAATGATATTTTTAACTATTCTATTTTCAAGTATACTAATTCAAATGAAAACTGCACATGCAGTTGAAGTTGATTCGATAAAAGGAAAAGATAGATATGAAACGGCCTATATGATAGCCCAGAAAATGAATTATACTCAAGCAATATTAGTAAATGGTTATTCGATAGTAGATGGATTATCTGCAAGTGGACTTAGTGGAACCACGGATTCACCTATACTCTTAACAGAAAAAGATTCAATACCAGAGAAAACATTAGATGGGCTTAAGTCAGTTAATAAAGTATATATAGTAGGTGGAGAGGGAGTTATTTCTAAAAATGTTGAGAGAATTTTAAACATGAGAGGAATATCTACTGAAAGGTTAGGTGGTGCAGATAGATATGCAACCTCAATTGCTGTTGCAAATAAGATAGAGGCTACAAAAGGAATACAACAAGTGTTTTATGTTAACGGAGATGTTGGACAAGCGGATGCGATGAGTATATCACCTGAAGCTGCAAAAAGTAAAAATCCAATAATTTTAACTAATGGAATATCCACTGGATATAAAAGAAATGTGGATTCTTACTCAATTGGAGGACAAGGAGTTATAGGTGCATGGTTTGATACTTTTACCACTAGGATAGGTGGGAAAAGCAGATTTGAAACTAATAAAGAGGTCATTGATTACTTTTTTCCAAATAGAAATCATGTTTATTTGAGTAAATCAGAGGAACTAATTGACGCACTAACATCTTCAGTAATGAAGGAACCTGTAGTTCTTGTTGAGAATTATTCAGATAAAACAGTGTTAGCAGGTGCGAAAAGCTTTACTTCTTTAGGTGATATTAACAGCATTGCTATAGGTCAAGCAAAAGGGTATATATATAAGGAAAAGGTAGTGTTCTATTCTCAGCACCAAGATGATGAGGTATTATTTGCAGGAAGTGCAATTGTTGATGCTATTGAATCAGTAGGACGTGAAAATGTATACTTAGTAGTTGTATCAGATGGAGATGAAAGTGGAGTTTTGATGGGAGATAGATATAAAAATCTAACGGTGGCTGAAAAGGCAACTCTAAGAAATAATGAATTGAAGGCGGCAGATGAACAGTTAGGATTGGATTTAAACAATATAATCTTTTTAAATGAACCAGAAAGTAATTGTAATTATGATGACTTAAGCAAAATAGCTCTAGAATTTGAAAACAAATTTACAAACGTTACACATGTTGCACACACATATAAGTTTGATATTCATCCCCAACATTTGAAATGTGGACAAACGATATATAATTTATATAAAGAAGGAAAGATTAAGGATTGTAAGTTTTTCGCAAGAACAGAAAAGGCAAATGAAATTAATCCTATAAATTTAATATTGAATATTGCATATTCAAACGAAGAAAAAGATAGGGTGCTTAAAGCAAGTAAGGAATATAAATTGGATAGAAAAGATATGATTAGAGAAGGTATTGGATATAAATCAGTACCGGGTTTATTTGACGCATTAGAGAAAGACAAATATGTGACCTCATATCTACATGAACCGGGAATATAGGCTATTTACTAATAATCATTCTTTAAAGTATAATAAGATAAAAACAAATTAGAGAAGGATAACAGAATGATATACGTAATTTCACCGGCTAAAACAATGAATTTTAAAAAACAATCAAAGATTGAATCAAATCAGTTACCTATGTTCATTAAAGAAGCAGAAATAATAATGGATGAATTAAAAAAATATGCTCCAGAAGATATTTCTTCATTAATGAAGATTTCAGATAAATTAGCTGAACTAAATTTTTTTAGGAATCAAGCTTTTGACGATACTTTAAATAATACCAAAGAAGCTATATTTGCTTTTGATGGTGAAGTTTATAAAGGATTAAATGTAGAAGAATTTTCAAGAGAAGATATTTTATATGCTCAAGAGCATTTAAGAATTTTATCGGGATTATACGGTATGATTAAGCCGTTAGATAGAATTAAAGAATATAGGTTAGAAATGGGGACAAAGCTTAAAATTTCAAATCATAAAAATCTATATGATTATTGGACAGAAAAAATAACCCTGGGGATTATAGAGGAACTTGAACAGCAGAAGGGGAATATATTAATTAATTTGGCATCGGAAGAGTATAGCAAGGTGATAAATTTAAATAAAATATCCCATTCATTTAATGTAATTACCCCAATTTTTAAGGATTATAAAAGTGGAAAATATAAAATAATAAGCTTTTATGCAAAGAAAGCAAGAGGATTGATGGCAAAGTATTTAATTGAGAATAAGATCGATAGCATTGAAGAATTAAACAAATTCAACCTCGAAGGGTATAAGTTTTCTAAAACAGAATCAAATAATTCGCAACTAATATTTTTGAGGGGATAATTGCTTGTTGACATTTCCCCATGAGTGTTATTATAATAGTCTAGTTGAAAAGAAAAGTCCTAGCCCATATATATCTGATGATAAGGTTCAGATGTTTCTACGAGGATTCCGTAAAAGTTCTCTCTATGGGTAAATCAATGGTATCGCTTACCCAAGAGTGGCACCAGCTTTGGTTTACCTAAACTAAGCTGGTGCTTTTTGATGCAACGAAAACAAGTAATTAGATTATTAAATCTAATTTTTTTATTTTACTTAGGAGGAAACATTGAGATGGATAATTCAAAAACTAATTTCTTTGAGAGAGTGTTTAAACTTAAAGAAAACAAAACAAATGTTAAAACAGAAGTTTTAGGAGGGTTTACAACATTTGTAACAATTGCATATGCCTTATTAGTAATCCCTAACATATTGAAACTAGGTGGAATGAATTCACTTGGCTTAAAAGGTGATGAGGCTGCAAATTTAACAATTGCATCAGATCCTATAATAGGTTCAGCATTTGCTTCTGTATGTATTGCAGCTGCAGTTGGAACACTTATTATGGCTTTCTATGCTAATATGCCATTTGTTCTAGCACCAGGACTAGGCTTAGTAAGTTTCTTTACATTTAATATATGTTTAAAATTAGGTTATACTTGGCAACAAGGCTTAGCAGCAGTATCAGTTTCAGGTATTCTATTTATTGTTATCACTCTTACTTCAATAAGAGAGAAAATAGTTTATGCTATGCCGCAAAACTTGAAATATGCAATAACTGCAGGAATAGGTTTGTTTATATCACTTATAGGATTAAAAAATGGTGGAATTATTGTCGCTAACCCAGCAACTTTAGTGGCATTTGGTGATTTTAAGAATGGTGCAGTTATATTAACTATAATAGGTATTATAATAATAGGAATTTTAATGGCTAGAAATATAAAAGGAGCCATGTTAATTGGAATAATAATAACAACTATAATTGGAATACCAATGGGAATAACAAAGTTATCAGGTATTCAAGTATTTTCGTTACCACCAATAGGACAAACTTTCTTTGCTCAAGACTTTAAAGGATTGTTAAGCCATAATGGCGGAGGGGTCTTAGGAGCAGCCTTAACAATATTTATGGTAGTTATTACTTTGAGTTTAGTAGACTTATTTGATACACTTGGAACATTAGTAGGAACAGCTCAAACATCAGGAATGTTAGATGAAAATGGAGAAGCGAAGAATTTAAGAAAATCACTATTTTCAGATGCAGTAGCTACAACTATAGGGGGAGCTTTAGGTACAACTACTTTGGCTACAGTGGTTGAGTCATCAGCAGGAATAGCAGCAGGAGCAAGAACTGGCCTTTCAAATGTTGTAGTAAGTATATTATTTGCATTGTCTTTATTCTTTAGCGGACTTATTGGAATAGTTCCTCAAAGTGCTACAGCACCAGCACTTATTATCGTAGGTGTATTAATGCTTAGCTCAGTAAAAGAAATAGATTTTTCAGATTTTACCGAAGCACTGCCAGCATTTTTTACAATTGCAATGATGCCATTTACATATTCAATTGCTAATGGAATAGCTGTTGGTATAATATTTTATCCAATTATGAAGCTATTAACAGGAAAAAGAAAAGACGTACATCCTATAATGTATGTATTAGCATTGCTATTTATATTAAGATTTATATTAATGCCAGATTAATATTAAATAAGAAAAGGGACCTCTCAACATAGTTTGAGAGGTCCTATTTTTTAGCTACTTTACGGTAAGTTCTATTTGTTTATCATACTCAGGTATAATGTTATCTTGGTCTTTAATTACTAATTTAAAATCATCGAGATTATTTATTTCATAGGTTAATGTACCTTCATCTAATCTTCTTAAGCTGGGGTTAAATCCATACTGCTCATTTACATAAGTTCCATCATTGTATCTTAATTCTATTAAATTAGGGTTAAAGCATATTCCATCAAATCTATATTTAATTTGAAGAACATTATTTTTATAAGAAACATCTAAAATGTTAATGGTTAATTTATCATCTATTTTTAATGAATAAGGCTTTTGAAGGTTTAATAGCTCTGAGGATGGAATCTCCTTAATTAGTTTACCATCATTCATGTTTCCACTATATTTAAAAGGTATAAGTGTTATTTTGTTTGGTTTTTCTTTTATAGGTGAAAAATATGATTCTCCGATGGTAGTGCCATCACTTAAACCTGAGGAACCATGATAGTCATACAAGGTTTCGTTTTTATCAGTTCTAATAATATAGTTAATCGAAGGGAATTTGTCATTTGATACAGTATATTTTGCTTTGGTATAAAATTGGCCTAAAGATATTTCATTAAAATGCATATCTCCATATTCAGTTTTTAGTGCTTTATCTGTATTAGCGTAATACACTTTATCATATAATTTATCTTTGGGGACATTCAATGAAATGTTCCATTTCCCACTAACTCCGTCGAAATTTTTTATTTCATAATTTAGTTTGTAATTTTCTTCATCTTGTAAGTTCTTAATATCAAGTATGTCAATGATAGACACCATATCATAAGTATAACCAGAATCAGTTGAAGTAAAAGTTCCGTATTCTGTAGTAAGTGGATCTCTTAATGTTTTATTGTTAATTTCTAAATCTGAATCCCATATTCCAGGTAAAGAGGTGAATTTATTAGGAGAATTAACCTTGTAACTTAATATAAGAGAATCACCACTAATAACTAAGTCATTAAAAGTAAAAGATAAATTAGAATCCTTTATAGTAGTATTTAAGGTGTTTATATAGTCCTTATTATTATTTTTATTAAATACATTTAGTGATTTAAACTTATCAAACATACTATTTAAGCTTGCATATACAGGTGAAAGTGAGAGTAATACAAATATTAATGTGAAAGATGCTACTAACGGAAGGACTCTCTTTTTGTTTTTTCTATATTTCTTATCTTCTAATGAATTTAGAAGATCATCTGTAAAATTTATAAAATCATTACTTGGTGTGAGTGTAGAAGTGGTTTCTTTTATTTTATTATCAAAACTATTATTTATCATTTAAATAGTGCCTCTCTTTCTCATTATTTAAAATAGAATATAGTTTCTCTCGTCCCCTTGCTAGTCGAGATTTAATGGTACCTTCTTTTATATTTGTTATTTTAGATATTTCACTGATGGATAAATCATTAAAATAATATAAAATAACGATATTTTGAATATCTTCATTAAGAAGCTTAATAGCATTATAGAGATCATAATATTCAATGTGATCATCTTCGTGGGTCATTTCAGAAATTTCATTATTTAAGAAGATTATTTTTGAATTTTTCTTAAAAGTATCGTTACACTTATTTATTAAAATTCTTATTATCCAAGTCTTAAAAAGTTTATCATTTTCTAATGTATTGATTTTTTCATATGCGGTTAATATTGTCTCAGAAATTACATCTTTAACATCTTCTTCATTTTTGAAAAAACCTTTTGAGATTTTATATAAATCTACACGTATATCTTTAATTAATTTTGAAAAGGCTTCTTTATCACCCTTTTTAGCCTTGTTAACTAATAAAAACAATTCTATCCCTCCTTTTTCACCTATTAGACAGTTGAAGGTGAGAGTTGGTTCCAAAAAATTCATAATAAAATTTTACCATGGATTTTATTTATAATGCATTAAAGAATTTACATGTCGATTAAGTGGGATATAATATGATTTTTGCATTATATAGGAGAAGTTAAAATTAAACTATAATGGATAATATTTATTGACAAATAAATATTATCCATTATAATAAAAGTATAAAGAGTTATAACATAGTAAATATTAATTTCAGATAAATTTGAGAGGAGATAGAAATATGACAGTAAAATTTCAAGGAAATCCTGTTACTTTACAAGGACAAAAAATTAACGTAGGAGATGAATTTAGAGATTTCGTGGTAACTAAAAATGACTTAACTCCATTAACATTAAAGGATACAAGTGGAGTTAGAGTGTTTTTAACAGTTCCATCTATAGATACACCAGTATGTGATTTAGAAATTAGAACCTTTAATGAAAAGATAGCAAATGTTCAAGGGGTTACAGTATATACAATCTCTCATGACTTACCTTTCGCTCAATCAAGATGGTGTGGTGCAGAAGGAATTAAAAATGTAATTACTGCATCTGATTACAAAGATAGAGCTTTTGGAGAGGCTACAGGAACATATGTTAAAGAGTTAGGATTATTAGCTAGAACTGCTTTTGTAGTAGATTCTAATAATAAGGTTGTTTATGCAGACTACTTAGAAGAAATAACAAGTCAACCAGATTTTGATGCAGTACTTAATGCAGCAAAAGAAGCAAAATAAAATTAATTAACGCTCCAACCATATTCCCATAGGGTTTTCTAGAAGATTAAATTCATCTTTTGGAAAACCCATTTTTATTTAATAGAGATTTGAATAACTGAGTGAAATCTTAGGAGAAAATTGTTAATCCTCCCCATAGACAGAAACGCCCTTTATGTGTAAAATATAATATTAGTCAATGGTAACAGGGTTTTAAGATCAACTAATAATTTATTCATGCCTGAAAATGTCCAGAACCTGATATTTTCAAACAAGAATAAATTAAGTTTCCTATAAAAAACCCTATAATAGGGCAAGTATTAAAATACATTAAGTATGCCCTGTAATAAAGAAAGGATTGAAGTTAAATGCAAGGAACATGGATTGAAGTTAAGGTTATTACAACAAGTGAAGCACTTGAGCCTGTATCAGGTATTTTTTATGCTTTAGATTGTAAGGGAGTAGCAATAGAAGATCCAAATGACATTTTAGATAGAGAACAAGGACCTTTAACTTGGGATTTTGCAGATATAAATATATTAGAATATAAAGGTAAAGCAGCTTGTGTTAAGGGATACTTTGCAGAGGAAGACAATATTCCAGAAGTTTTAAAATATATAGAAGAAAAGATACAAGAATTAAAAGATATGGGTATAGATTTAGGTGAGGCTCAAGTGATCTCTACTGAAATGAAGGAAGAAGACTGGGCAAATAACTGGAAGCAATACTATAAGCCAACTAAGATTGGAGAAAAAATTGTAATTAAGCCTATATGGGAAGAGTATGAAGCAAGTGAAGATGATCTACTTGTGGAATTAGATCCAGGAATGGCATTTGGAACTGGAACTCATGAAACTACTAGAATGTGTGCTCAAGCATTAGAAAGATATGTAAAGGAAGATTCAGTAGTATTTGATGTTGGAACTGGTTCAGGGATACTTGCAATAATAGCTGGAAAGTTAGGGGCTAAACATGTGGTTGGTGTTGATTTAGATCCTGTAGCGGTAGATTCAGCTAAGGAAAACCTTAAATTTAATGATGTAAATAATATTGAAATACTACATGGAAATTTATTGGATGTTGTTAATGGAAAAGCTGATTTAGTAGTAGCAAATATTATTGCTGAAATAATATGCATTTTAACCCCAGATGTAAAGAAAGCCTTAGATAAAGATGGTATTTTTATAACTTCTGGAATTATTCATGATAGAAGAGAAATGGTTATTAATAATTTAGAAGAAAACGGATTTGAAGTTTTAGAAGTAAATAAAGATGGGGAATGGAATTGCATAGTAGCAAGGTTGAAATAAGGAGAGAAGGTAATGCATAAGTTTTTTACTCCAAATGAATTGTTTGATGAAAAAGAGGCTATAATCCAAGGAGAAGATGTAAAACACATATATAAAGTTCTTAGATTACAAGAAGGACAAGAGATTATTGTGAATAATTTACAAGGGGATGAATACCTAGGGATTATAGATGAAATCTCAAAGTCAGAAGTTAGGGTGTTGTTAAAAGAAAAATTAGAAGTTAACAATGAAAGCCCACTAGAAGTGTATTTATTTCAAGGTATGCCTAAAGCATCAAAAATGGATTTAATTGTTCAAAAGGGAACGGAACTTGGAATCAAAGAAATAACCCCGGTAGTTACTGAAAGAGTTGATGTTAAGCTTAAGGGTGAATTTAAGAAATTAGATAGACTTGAAAGAATTGCATTAGAGGCTTGTAAGCAGTGTAAAAGAACATTAATACCTAAAATTAATGAACCTCTATCTTTTCTTGAACTAAATGAAGTTATAAAAAATATGGATTTAGTCGTGGTTCCTTATGAAAATGCAGAAAATTTTGGGATAAAAACTTTAGTAAAAAATATAGATAAAAAAATTAAGACTGTGGCTATAATAATTGGACCTGAGGGTGGTTTTGAAGAGAGTGAGATAATTAAATTAAAAGAAAATGGAGCTTATATTGTAACATTAGGACCTAGAATATTAAGAACAGAAACAGCAGGCTTTACTGCAGCGTCTTTATTACAATATGAGTTAGGAGATTTAGGAGGTATTATTTAATGAAAGTTGCATTTGCTACCCTTGGATGCAGAGTTAATGTATATGAATCAGAAGCTATGATGGAAAAGTTCATAAGAGAAGGTTATGAAATAGTTGACTATAGTGAAGCGGCGGATGTTTATGTAATAAATACTTGCTCGGTAACTAATATGGGAGATAAAAAATCAAGACAAATGATTTCTCGTGGAAGAAGACAAAGTCCAGAGTCAATTATCGCAGTTGTAGGATGTTATTCTCAAATTGCGACAGATGAAGTTGGAAATATCGATGGCGTGGATGTTGTTCTTGGAACAAGGAATAAAGGCGAAATTGTTTATTGGGTAAATAAAGCTAAGGAAACGAAAGAGAAGCAGATACAAGTTGGGCAAGTTCTAAAAAATAATGAATTTGAAGATTTGAAAATTGAAGAATATCAAGATAAAACGAGAGCATTTTTAAAGATTCAAGATGGATGTAATAGATTTTGTGCATATTGCTTAATTCCATATGCTAGAGGAGCTGTTTGTTCAAAAGATCCAGACAAGGTAATATCAGAAATTAAGTCTTTAGCAGAAAATGGTTTTAAAGAAATAATTCTTTCAGGAATACATATAGCATCCTATGGCGTAGACTTAGATAAAAAGGTTACTTTAGTAGATATTATTGAGGAAATTGAATCTATTGATGGAATAGAAAGAGTAAGAATAGGTTCTATTGATCCTACTTTCTTTACAGAAGAAGTAGTAAAGAAGATAGTAAACTTTAAGAAGTTATGTCCACACTTCCATTTATCATTACAAAGTGGAGCTAATGAGACATTAAAGAGAATGAATAGAAGATATACAAAGGAAGAATACGAAAATATCGTTAATTTCTTGAGAGATAATTTTAAGGACGTTGCTATTACAACTGATGTCATTGTAGGCTTCCCAGGAGAAACAAAAGAAGAATTTGAAGAAACATATGAGTTCTTAAAGAAAATAAAATTGTCCAAGATGCATATATTTAAGTATTCACCAAGAAAAGGTACTAGAGCTGCAGAAATGGAAGAACAAATTGACGGAACTACAAAGGATGAGAGAAGTAAACTCCTAATGAAGCTAAACGAAGAAAATGAGAAAGAGTTTATAAGCAGATACATTGATAAGGAAGTAAATGTATTATTTGAACAACAATATAAAGCAGAAGAAGGAACTTATGAAGGATATACAGAAAATTATATAAAAGTAGTTGGAAAATCTTCATGCAAAGATATTATAGGTAAAATTGCTAAGGTAAAAATAAACTCTGCAGGAAATGAACTAGCTTATGGAGAAATTATATCTATAGATTAGAAATATTATATTTATAACTAATATGAGGAGGTGAAAAAGTGGAAGATTGTATTTTTTGCAAGATAATAAAAGGAGAAATACCTTCAAAGAAAATCTACGAAGATGACAAAGTTTTGGCTTTTCATGATATAAGTCCTGAAGCACCAGTACATTTTTTAGTTATACCTAAAACCCATATTGAAAGTGCGAACTTGCTAGATGAAAATAATGCCTCAATAGTTTCACATGTTTTTATAGTTATTAATAAAATAGTTAGTGAGTTAGGTATAGCGGATAGTGGTTATAGAATTGTAAATAATTGCGGAGAAGATGGCGGTCAAACCGTAAACCATATGCATTTTCACGTGCTAGGGGGAAGGGCCTTAAAGTGGCCACCAGGCTAACAATAATTCCATGAAAATCTTGACAATATGCAAAAAAATATTGTATAATATAGCGTGTGTTGTTTAAGCCCACAGCTGTGCATAAGAAAATATTAGCTAGCGGAGGGAGGGATAGTCAATGTCAGAAATCAGAGTTGGAGAAAATGAAACTTTAGAGAGTGCATTAAGAAGATTTAAAAGAAAATGTGCTAGAGCGGGTGTTCTTTCAGAAGTTAGGAAGAGAGAGCATTACGAAAAACCAAGTGTTAAGAGAAAGAAAAAATCAGAAGCTGCAAGAAAAAGAAAATTCAAGTAGTAGCTAAGATTTTAAAAGAATTTCTTTGAAAGAAGGTATTACATTGCCAACAATAAAAGAAAGACTTCAAGAAGACTGGAAACAGGCTTTGAAAGCTGGAAATAAATTTAAAGCCGGCACTTTAAGTACAGCAAAATCAGCGATTCTATTAGTAGAAAAAACTGATAATGCTAAGCTTGAAGATGAGCAGGTTATTGAAATATTAGCAAGAGAAATCAAGCAAAGAAGAGAAGCTATGCTTGAGTTCGAAAAGGGAAATAGACAAGATCTAGTAGATGGCAATAAGGCAGAAATTGAGATTTTGTTAAGTTACCTTCCTCAGCAGTTAGAAGAAAATGAGATACTTGAAATTGTTAAACAAGCAGCGATTGAAGTGGGTGCCAGTAGCATGAAAGAAATGGGCAAAGTTATGGCAAAAGTTAGACCTCAAACTGTAGGTCGTGCAGATGGAAAGCTTGTTAGCTCAATTGTAAAAGAATATCTAAGTAAGTAAAATTACTTCAATAAAAAGGAGTTCATTGCATGAACTCCTTTTTTTTTTGCTCTTTAAGAATTTATAATATTTTAAGGTTGACGATTTTTTTATTCTCTTGAATTTTAAGAAATATGTAATTTAATAAATGTTTTTTTCATAAATTAGTTTGAGAGTATTTTTTAGGAGTGTAATTATGGAATCAAAATGGGTAAGGGCAAAAGAAAAAGTTATAGAAGAACTAGAATTACCTAAGGATGTTATGTTTAACTTGCCTAAAATAACCATAGTGGGCAATAGTGAGGTGTGTATAGAAAATCATAAGGGAATAATATCTTTTGATAGAGAATCTGTGAAAGTAAACTCAAAAATAGGAACTGTTTTAATAACAGGAGAATCTTTTGAAATTTCATTTATTGGAGGAGAGACTTTAGTAATACAAGGGATATTTAAATCAATAGTTTATGAGGGGATAATATAGATGAATTTTATTGAGAGAGTAAAGAAAGGAACAATAACTATAGAGGTAAGGGCATTTATACCTGAAAAATTTATCAACTTACTATGGAGTCAAGGGATATATGCATCTAATATAAAGAAGATAGATTTAACTACTTTTTTAGTAGATATTGATTTGGTTGATTTGAAAAACATAGATAAGATAGCTAAAAGAGCTGGAGCAAAGTATAAAGTTGTGGGTAAGAAAGGATTAGCTTTCTATATTATAAGAGCGAAAAGGCAATTATCTTTGGTAATAGGAGCACTGTTGTTTATAGGAGTTATGTTTTACTTATCAACATATGTTTGGAGCATAGAAATCAATACTAAAAAGGTTCTTTCACCTTTTGAGGTTAGAAGGCAATTAAACGAGTTGGGAATAAAACCTGGGATTAAAAAGTCATCATTAAACGTATATTCACTTGAAAAACAAATAGAAGATTCTAATGGAGAAATCATGTGGGTGAGGGCAAGAATAGAGGGCTCCAGTTTAAAAATAGACATAGAAGAAAAAACAAATCCTCCTATTTTAAGAAATGAAAATCAAAATGGTGGAGTTATTGCAAAAGAAGATGGAGTAATTGAAAGAATTTATACTATATCTGGAAAACCAATGGTGAAGTCTGGAGATGTAGTTAAAAAAGGTGATTTATTAATTGCGCCTACTCAAGGGAAAGAAGGATTTGAATATACAGTTAAAGCAGAAGGACAAGTAATGGCGAATACTTTTTATGAAAAGGATGTTGAAGTACAAGTTAGTGGTAAAATAAAAGAAAGATCAGGTAATAAACAAAACGCATTGTATTTTGAATGCTTAGGAAAGAAAATTTATATAAAAAAGCCTATAAAAAACTATGTTGACTATGATAAAATAGAATTTACAGGGAATTTAATTAAGGGTGAAACATATTATGAAATAAATGAAAAGGAAATCTCTTTAGATATCGAAAAGGTTAAAAAAGAAACTATCGATAAGGCAAGAGAATCTGTATTAAAAGAAATAGATAAAGATGCTAAGATTACGCAAGAAATAGTTAATGTAGAAAATGAGGAAGAAGGAAAAGTTATAATTAAAGCAATTTTTGTAGTGAAACAAGACATAGCAGTTACTAATAGTCAAACGTAAATATATTAAGTAGGTGATTGATATCCATGGGGAAAGAAAGGGAAAACAAAGGAATGATAGATATTAAGAGAATACTAACATTTTTCTTAAGTTTTATCATAATTTATGTTATAGTAATGAGTTCTTTTATTAGTAAAAAGTATAGTTTGAAGGCAGGAGATATAGCAAAAGCAGATATCAAGGCTCCAAGGGATACTATAGATGAAAATGCTACTAAAGCAAAAGAACAGGAAGTTGTAGATAAGATAGATAAGCAATATACTTTAAAGTCAGATATATCAAAGGATGCATTAAACAAAACAAAGAATTTTTTTCAGAAAATAACTGCATTAGTAGATTCAACTGCTAACGAAGCTGATAAAATAGAAGCATTAAAAGGACTGAAAATTGTTCAATTAGATGATGAAGATTATAAATATTTACTGACACTAACTAAAGACAATGTTGTAGCACTTCAAAATAAGGCAAATGACGTTATTGGGAAAGTATATCAAAAAAATATTGAAGAAGACAAAATTGAAGATATACAAACTGCTAAGAATACAGTTGAAGTAGAAATAGCCAACAGTGAATTTAATAGAAAGCAAAAGGAGATTCTAATAGCTTTATTAGAATCTCAAATAAAACCTAATTTTATATATGACAAAGAAAAAACTGATGAGACTATTGCAGAAGCTAAAAAAAATGTTCCTAAAATAGTTATAAAAAAGAATCAAATAATAGTCAAAGAAGGGGAACCAGTTACAGATGACCAAGTTGCACTTCTAAATGAACTAGGGCTTCTAAAAAATTCAGGAAGTGAAAATAGTATAATACTATATCTTACTCTAGGAATATTTGTCGCAACAATTTTAGTGCTTCAATACTTTTATGTAAGTAAGTACTATAAAAAAATATTTGATAATACAAACAATCTTATTCTTATAAATATAATTAACATAATATCACTTATATTGGCTAGAACCCTATCACTAATTTCACCATATTTAATTCCTCTAGCCTTTGGACCTATTTTATTAGAATTATTGCTAAATTATAAGTTAAGCCTAGTACTAAGTTTGTTTAATTGTGTATTAATAAGTGGAGTGGTTGGCTTTAAACCTGAAGTAATGATTTTAGCATTTGTTTCAACTATACTTGGAGCTACCTCACTCAGGAAAATGCAACAGAGAAATGATATATTATTATCTACTGTATATATAGCAGTTACCATATCATTAGTATGTTTTTCTGCAGGTATGCTACTTTCTAATGATATAATTGAAGTTCTTAAAGCCACAGGAATGGCTGCAATTGGGACAATAGTATCAGGAATATTATCAATAGGATTTTTACCAATATTTGAAACCACCTTTGATATTGTTACCATAGTAAAACTATTAGAATTATCAAACCCAAATAATCCTCTATTAAAGAAACTATTGATGGAAGCGCCAGGAACATACCATCATTCAATATTAGTTTCAAATTTAGCTGAGCTAGCAGCAGAAGAAGTTGGGGGAAATTCGGTTTTAGCTAGAATAGGGTCTTTTTATCACGATATTGGTAAAACTAAAAGGCCATACTTTTTTAAAGAAAATCAGATTGGAAATGATAATCCACATGATAAAATAACTCCAAATCTAAGTACATTAATTATTACATCACATGTTAAAGAAGGTTTGGAACTCGCTAAAGAGTATAATTTACCAAAAGCAATTACAGAAATGATAGCAACCCATCATGGAACAACATTAGTTAAGTATTTCTATCACAAGATGAAAACCACTGCTGAAAATCCTGAAGAGATTAATGAAAAAGATTTTAGATACCCTGGTCCAAAGCCTGAAAGTAAAGAGGCTGGAATTATAATGCTAGCAGATTCAGTAGAGGCAGCAGTAAGAAGTATAAGTGATCCCACTAAGGGTAAAATTGAAGAGATGGTAAATAATATAATTAAGGATAAACTCTTTACTGGAGAATTAGATGAGTGTGAGCTTACACTTAAGGATTTAGATAAAATTCAGAAGAGTTTCTTAAAGGTATTAACTGGTATTTATCATAAAAGAATAGAATACCCTAAAGATGAAAAAGGAGTAAAATAGCAGATGATATATTTTGATAATAGACAAGATAAGGTAGAAATAAATGAAGAATTTGAAAAATTAGTGGATGAAATAGTTCAATTTGCATTGAAAGAAGAAGAAGTAGATGAAAAAGTGCAAATCTCAATAGTATTTGTAGATAATAAAGAAATTAGAGAAATTAATAATGAAACTAGGGGAATTGACAAGGAAACAGATGTTTTGAGTTTTCCTATGTTAGATTATGAAGATGGTAAAGTGTTTAAAGAACAGTATAATAATTTTTCATTTGATGAAACTTATTACGATGGAGAAGAATTAGTTTTAGGGGATATTGTTTTATCACTAGAAAAATCACTTGAGCAAAGCCAAGAATATAATCATTCCTTTAAAAGAGAAACATCATATTTAATTATACACTCTATTCTTCACTTATTAGGTTATGACCACATGGAGGATAATGAAAAAGGTATAATGAGAAAAAGAGAAGAAGATATATTAAATAAATTAAACATTAAAAGAGATTAAGATTTAAAAGAGGGGCTTAGTTAACATTCATGTTTAAAGCACTATAAGGGTGGGATTATATGAAATTTAAAAAACTTGTAGATAGTTTCAATCATGCTATTAATGGAATAATTCATGCAGTGAGAACGCAAAGAAATATGCAGATACATATGGCTGCAACGCTAGCTGTACTTATCGCTTGTTTCTTTTATGATATTTCAAGATTTGAATTTCTAATACTTGCAATTACAATAACGATGGTAATAAGTGCAGAATTAATAAATACTGCAATAGAGGCAGCAATAGATTCAACTACTAATTATTATCATCCCCTTGCAAAGATTGCAAAAAATGCAGCAGCTGGAGGAGTATTAGTTACTGCCATTAATGCTATAATTGTTGGATATATAATCTTTTGGGATAAACTAAGCAAAGCTACATATGTAGTAATTAATAAGATAAAAAACTCAGAACCATACACTATATTTATAGCGCTAGTAATCGTATGTATAGTTACCATAATTGTGAAGGCCATATTTGGTGAAGGAACTCCGTTAAAGGGTGGAATGCCCTCAGGACATAGTGCTATAGCTTTTTCGATTGCTACAGCAATATCATTAATTACAGAAGAACCTATTGTTGTCAGTTTAAGCTATCTTATGGCATTTATTACAGCACAAAGTAGAGTTGATTCTGAGGTACATTCTGTATCTGAAGTGGTCGTTGGAGCCATTTTTGGTTCTGTACTTACATTGGTCATTTTTAAACTATTTAGCTAGGAGGAATTTAAATGGATATAGAAATTTTAATTGATGAGGCAATAAAAGCAAGAGAAAAGGCTTATGTTCCATATTCAAATTTTAAAGTAGGAGCAGCAGCATTATTTGAAGATGGAAAAATCTATTCAGGTTGTAATATAGAAAATGCATCGTTTGGTGCAACAAATTGTGCTGAAAGAACAGCTATTTTTAATGCTGTAGCAAAAGGAAATAGAGTACTTAAAGCTATAGCGGTAATAGGAGATACAAACAATTTTACTGCACCCTGCGGTATATGCAGGCAAGTAATTGCAGAATTTGCAGAAAATCCAGAGATTAAAATTATAATTGTAAAAAATCATAAGGAATATATAGTGAAAACTTTAGATGAAATATTGCCAGGATCCTTTACAAAAAAAGATCTTGAAGTATAGGAGGAAAAAAATTAATGTTCAAATCAGGATTTATAACTATTGTAGGTAGACCTAATGTTGGAAAGTCTACACTAACCAATCATATCATGGGTGAAAAATTATCAATAGTTTCCCATAAACCTCAGACAACTAGAAATAACATTCAAACTATTTTAACTGGAGAAGACTATCAAATGGTATTTGTTGATACTCCAGGTATACATAAACCTAAACATAAACTAGGCGAGTATATGGTTAACTCCGCAAAAGATTCTATAAAAGATGTGGATTTAGTCTTATTTTTAATAACTCCTGAAGTAGAAGTTGGAAGAGGAGATAAATTTATAATTGAAGCTTTAAAAGGTCAAAAAGCTCCTGTTTTTCTAGTTGTGAATAAAGTAGATGAAAGCACACCAGATAAAGTAGCTGAAACATTGGTAAATTATTCTAAAGAGTATGAATTTGCAGAAATCATACCTATATCTGCGCTAAAAGGTAAAAATACAGAAACACTTATAGAACTAATGATTAAGTATCTGCCAGAAGGCCCTCAATACTATCCAGAAGATATGATTACAGATGTGCAGGAAAGGTTTGTAGTAGCTGAAATCGTAAGAGAAAAAGCTTTAAAAACACTTCGTGAAGAGATTCCACATGGAATAGCTGTTGACATAATTCAAATGAAGCAAAATGAAAATGGTAAATATACTATTGAAGTAGATCTAATATGCGAGAAAGATTCACATAAAGGTATAATTATTGGAAAAAATGGGCAGAGTTTAAAGAAGATTGGTGAAACTGCTAGGTATGAAGTGGAAAGATTCTTGAAGGCAAGAGTTAATTTGAAAATTTGGGTTAAGGTTAGAAAAGAATGGAGAGATAATCCACTATTACTTAAAGAATTAGGATACAAGAAGCTTAAATAAAGTAGGAGGAGATTATCCTGTCATTATTTGAAACTAAAGGAGTTGTAATTAAAACTCAAGATTTTAAAGAAAATGATAAATTGGTGTGGATATTTACTGAAAAGATAGGCAAGATTACTGCTATTGCAAAAGGTGCAAAAAAAAGTAGAAGTAAATACCTATCTGTTACACTTCCACTATGTTTTGCTGACTACATGCTATTTAGAGGTAAGAATCTATATACTTTATCTGAAGGAAAGATTAACAATTCATTTCAAGGACTACTAGGAAATCTTGAAAAACTTACATACTCCTCATACCTATGTGAATTGATAGATATATGTTTAGTAGATGAAGAAAGCAACAGGGGATTGTTTAAAGACTTTGTTACTTGCTTATATTTATTAAATACAGATGCAATTGATTATGAACTACTGGTTAGAGCATTTGAACTTAAGATATTAAAAGCAACAGGCTATGCATTAAAATTAGATAATTGTGTATTATGTAATAGCAAGATGAATACTGGAAGCTATATTAGTATATCAAGTTTTGGAGGCGTTTGTGAAAAGTGTGAAAAGGAACATGGAGTTTATATTTCAAAGGGGGCATATAGTGCTCTGAGATTCTTGAATTCATTAGAAATGGATAAGATGTACAGAGTAAATGTCACCTCAGAAATAAAAGAAGAAATTTCAAAAGTCACATCATTAATTTTTTCATCAAATTATTCCAAGAAACCGAAAAGTTTAGAGATGTTAGATTATATTAAGGAGAGATAAGTATGAGTGAAGTAACATTAGAAAAAGTTGATAAGGTTATTGAAAGAACTGGAGTAAGTTATGGAGAGGCTAAAGAAGCTTTAGAAAATTCTGAAGGTGATGTTTTAGACGCAATAATATACATTGAAAATCTAAAGAAGCAAAAAGCACAGCAAGAAGAAAATAATACTGGAGAAAGTATCGAAGAGTTTAAAGCCTACTTAAAGGATTTAATTAATAAAGGAAATGTAACTAGAATTAAGATAAAGAAAGATGAAAAAGTAATTGTTGATGTTCCAGTAAATGCTGGTATTGCAGCAGGAGTTATAGGTATAATACTTCCTCAACTAATGGCTATTGGAGTTATTGCAGCTATTGTTACAAAAATAACAGTTGAAATCACAAAGGAAAATGGCGAAGTTGAAGTTGTAAACAAATATATAAAAGGGGCATATGAGGATATAAAATATAAAGCATCAGATGCCTATGACATTATAAAAAATAAAGTGAATGATATGAAAAGTGGTGTTAAAGGAACTACTTATAAAGCTAAAAGTGGGGATTCTTCAGATGAAAAATTCTACACTTATACAGTTAAATTTGATGATGAAGAATAAAAAAAATACACCATTATCTAAAACGGAGAAAATGAAAGCAATTTAGCATTAATTGGACGTAAAATAAACTGGTGAGGGAATATTCAGTAAATTTGGTTGATTTTTCAGAAAATTTAGTATAGTAAAACTATTAATACATGATATAATAATCATGTGAATAGCAACACAAGTTTGAATAGTCTGAATATTCCCAAAGCTAAAAAGAGAGGGATTACTGTGAAATTTTCAAGTAGGCAAGAAGAAATAATTAGACTAGTAAAAGAGGGACAGCCTATTACATCAGAGGCAATAGCAGAAAAATTAGGACTTACAAGAGCGGCATTAAGACCAGACCTATCAGTTTTAACCATGATGGGAATATTGGATGCAAGACCAAAAGTAGGATATGTTTATTCATCAAATCCTTCAAGAAGTCTAGTATATGATTACATTTCCAACATTAAAGCTAAGGATATCATGTCTAAGCCAGCTATAGTTTCAGAAGAAACTATGGTTTATGATGCTATTGTATATCTTTTCTTAAAGGATGTTGGAACTCTTTTTGTTGAAAACGATGGAAATTTGACAGGTGCGGTTTCAAGAAAAGATTTTCTTAAAATTGCAATAGGAGGTACTGATATTCACAAAGTACCTGTTGGGGTAATTATGACTAGAATGCCTAACATAATATATGCAAGTACAGAGGATACTGCCTTTAGTATTGCACAGAAGATAATTGGGCATGAAATTGATAGTATACCTATTATTGAAAAAGAAACTAGGGATGGTAGAGACATAATAAGAATAGTTGGAAAAGTATCTAAAACAAACATAACAAAGTTATTTGTAAGATTAGGAGATAGCTAACTGCAAATAGCTAATTATAGAATAAAAGCACTATGGTAGATAATATGGGTATTTGTATCAATAACAAAATAAATAAGGGGAAGCTCAACTAATAAGTATCGCATATATAAACTTAATTGAATTTTTTAGTTGAATCCTTTAAGTTAATGTGAAACTTTCGGGTCTATAATTGATTCCCGTTAGTATATATAACAATAATTTTTGTATTGAACGGAGGAATATTGAGATGGAGAAAAATAAGTACGTATACCTTTTTAGTGAAGGTGACGCATCAATGAAAAACCTTTTAGGTGGTAAAGGGGCTAATTTAGCTGAAATGACCAAAATAGGAATACCTGTACCACAAGGTTTTACAGTAACAACTGAAGCTTGTAACAAATATTATGAAGATGGAAGAGTTATAGCTAAAGAAGTTATTGATCAAATAGAAGAAAAAATGAATGAACTTGAAAAAATATCTGGCAAAGAATTCGGAAGTATTGATAACCCTCTATTAGTTTCAGTAAGATCTGGAGCAAGAGCATCAATGCCAGGTATGATGGATACAATCCTAAATCTTGGATTAAATGATGAAACTGTTGAAACTATGGCTAAACTAACAAACAATGTTAGATTTGCATATGATTCATATAGAAGATTTATTCAAATGTTCTCTGATGTTGTTATGGGTGTAGAAAAGAGAATGTTCGAAGATCTTATAGATGAAATGAAAGAAGAAAATAATGTTCATTATGATACAGAATTAACAGCAGAAAATCTAAAGGAATTAGTTAAGAGATATAAGGCTTTATATAAAAAGGAAAAGGGAACAGATTTCCCTCAAGAACCAAAGGCTCAATTAATTGAAGCTGTTACAGCAGTATTTAGATCTTGGGATAATCCTAGAGCAATAGTTTATAGAAGATTGAATGATATTCCTAGTGCTTGGGGAACAGCTGTAAACGTTCAAGAAATGGTATTTGGTAATAAAGGAGAAACATCAGGTACTGGAGTTGCATTCTCAAGAAACCCTTCAACTGGTGAAAATCTAATTTATGGAGAATATCTAATGAATGCTCAAGGTGAAGACGTTGTTGCAGGTATTAGAACACCTCGTCCAATATCAGAATTAAATGATCAAAATGCTGAAATATACACTCAATTTGAGAATATAGTAAATACATTAGAAGATCACTATAGAGATATGCAAGATATGGAGTTTACTATAGAAGAAGGAAAACTATACTTCTTACAAACTAGAAACGGTAAGAGAACTGCTCAAGCGGCATTAAAGATTGCTGTTGATTTAGTTGAAGAAGGTGTTCTATCTAAGGAAGAAGCAATTCTAAAAGTTGAACCAAAACAATTAGATTCATTACTTCATCCTAACTTTGATGAAAAAGAACTTAAAAGTACTGATGCAATAGCTAAGGGATTACCAGCATCTCCAGGAGCAGCTTGTGGTAAAATAGCATTTACTGCAGAAGAAGCTAAGGAAAGAGCTGAAAAAGGTGAAAAAGTAGTATTAGTTAGATTAGAAACTTCACCAGAAGACATAGAAGGTATGATTGCAGCAGAAGGTATACTTACTGTAAGAGGCGGTATGACTTCTCATGCAGCAGTTGTTGCTAGAGGAATGGGAACTTGCTGTGTTGCTGGTTGCGGAGCTCTTAAGGTAAATGAAGCAGCTAGAACAGTAGAAGTAGAAGGAAAGGTATTAACTTCAGAAGATTGGATTTCTATAGATGGATCAACAGGAAACATCTATCCAACAGCTTTAAAGACAGTAGCACCAGAAATATCTGGATACTTCGCAACATTTATGGGATGGGCAGATGAAATAAGAAAATTAAAAGTAAGAACTAACGCTGATACTCCAAGAGATACAAAGCAAGCAGTTGAATTTGGAGCAGAAGGTGTAGGATTATGCAGAACTGAGCATATGTTCTTTGCTGAAGATAGAATAATGGCTGTAAGAGAAATGATCGTTGCTAAGACTGAAGAACAAAGAAGAAAAGCTCTTGAAAAATTACTTCCAATGCAAAGAGAAGATTTCGTTGGAATCTATGAAGCATTAGAAGGAAGACCTGCAACAATCAGATTCTTAGATCCACCACTACATGAATTCCTTCCACATGCTGATGAAGATATAAAAGCATTAGCTAATGAAATGGGGTTAACTTTTGAAGAATTAAAAGCTACTGTAGAAAGCTTACATGAATTCAATCCAATGATGGGTCACAGAGGATGTCGTCTTGCAGTATCATATCCAGAAATTGCTGAAATGCAAACAAGAGCAGTTATTGAAGCTGCAATTGAAGTTAAGAACAAAAAAGGTTATGATGTTGTTCCAGAAATCATGATTCCATTAGTTGGAGAAGTTAAAGAACTTAAGTATGTTAAAGATGTAGTAGTTCATACAATAGAGCAAGTTCTTGCAGAAAAGAATGTAGAACTTAAATATAAAGTAGGAACTATGATAGAAATACCAAGAGCAGCTATTACTGCTGATGAAATAGCTAAGGAAGCTGAATTCTTCTCATTTGGAACAAATGATTTAACTCAAATGACATTTGGTTTCTCAAGAGATGATGCAGCTAAATTCTTAAATGCATACTATGAAAAGAAAATATATGAATCAGATCCATTTGCTAAACTTGACCAAACTGGAGTTGGAAGCTTAGTAAGAATAGCAGTTGAAAAAGGAAGAGCAACTAGACCAGACATTAAGCTTGGTATATGTGGAGAACATGGTGGAGATCCATCATCAGTTGAATTCTGTCATGATCTTGGATTAGATTATGTAAGTTGTTCACCATTTAGAGTACCTTTAGCTAGACTTGCAGCAGCTCAAGCACAAGTTAAAAATAAAAGATAATATGTAATAAATAAAAGGCTTCAAGATTAATTCTTGAAGCCTTTAAATTTCTAGGTTATAATATTTATTCATAGCAGATATAATTGAGTTTGAAAAGTTAACTTGATATTCGGTTTTATTTACAACTTTTAAAAGTAACGTCATAAAAGAGTTTTTATTGCATTTCTTTATATTCTTATAGTAATCTCTAGATAACTTCCAATACTTTTGAGGGAATATTAAATAAGCTAGAATGTACTTAATGTCATCTTTTGTTAATGGATTAACTGAAATATAATTATTGAGACAAGATATGGCTAGTTCTAAATCCCATTTTGTGTTATTTCTTTTAAGAAGTCTCCTTAAAAAGTAGGATAGATCTTTTGCAACATAATCGTATTTACATTTATCAAAATCAATTACCTTGACAACTTTATCTTCAGAGATAAGTATATTTTTGTTTACATAATCACCATGACATAGAGAAACAGTTAAATTATTATTATTCACTGAGGATAATATCTCTAAGGATTTTTTAGCTAACATAAGGTTATCATCAAAATGTATTAAGAATACTTTTGAAAATTTATCTTTATAATTAAATGCAGAGTTTGAACATTTTATCAAATCAGAAAAGTGCTTTTGAATAGATATGTAATAATTATCAAAACCTTTTCTTATGCTTGAGCCAATAATAGGAACAAAGTTTTTGCCGCAATTATGCATTAAAGCTAAATTCTGAATAGATAGTATAATTTGTTCTAGGTTATCAAAATCACATTTCTCTCCAGTAAGCCAAGGTGTCAATATGAAAATCATTCCTTTATAAATAACGTATCTACCTTTTGAATTAGTTGGTAAAAGCTTCGGAACGATAACTCCTTTTTTACTATACCACTCGATAGCAGAATAAACATATAGTAAATCCATTTCATTATAATAAACCTTTTTTAAACAAAAATCTCCATGTTCAGTGGTTATTTTAAAAACTGCACGTTGCTTTTCAGTATCTTTAAATTTGACTGGGGTAACTTCACAATTATATATATTATAGTGAGACAAGATATTATCTTTTATTTCTTCTACACTTAAGAGTTGAGCCTGTTTCTTAAGAGCTTCCTTTGGCATAAAACCTCTCCTTATTAAATGCTTATATTTATAAGATATTAGTTGGTTTTTAAAATTATTCTAATAATAATTAATTAAAATATAATAAAAGGAGATATATAATGCATTAAATAATTTGCATGTAATTTCAACTCTTAGACGTTTCAACTAAGAGTTACTGTATAAGATGAAATATGATTTTTACATATAGATACATAAATATTATTGTTTTTATAGACTATATATAAGAGAAAAATGAAGGAATTTAATGTTTCATATAGAATAAATTAATAAGAGGTGAATTATATGAATATAAGAGAAAAAATAGAAAGAAATGAAGAGTTGACTCTAATAAATGAAGCCTCCTTCTCCAAAAATACAAAGGGAAGAAAAATTCAAGAAGAAAAAGATTTAACTAGAACTGATTACATGATAGATAGGGATAGAATACTACATTCAAAATCATTTAGAAGACTTAAGCATAAAACACAAGTATATATTAAAACTTTTGGAGACCACTATAGAACAAGACTTACTCATACGCTAGAGGTTTCACAAATTGGGAGAACAATAGCAGCGGGTATAGGATTAAATGAGACTCTAGTTGAAGCAATGACACTAGGACATGATCTAGGGCATGTAGCATTTGCACATAATGGAGAAGAGGTGTTAGCTAAGTTTTTGCCCGGTGGATTTAGACACAATGAACAAAGTGTTAGAGTTGTTGAGAGATTAGAGAAGAATGGTGAAGGATTGAATCTTACAGAAGAAGTATTAGATGGAATTTTACATCATAGTGGCTTCTCAAATGGAAGAGCTGATGCTAAGACATTAGAGGGACAGGTGCTTAAATATAGTGATAAAATTGCTTACATAAATCATGATATAGATGATTCAATCAGGGCGGGTTTATTAACTGAAGATATGCTGCCTAAAGAATTGATAAAAGTTCTTGGGGATTGTCATGGTCAAAGAATAGAAACTTTAGTTAATGATTGTATCAATAACACATTAGATAATATATCAAAAGGAATAGTTAAAGTGAGCTTAAGTGAAGAGATAGGATCAGCTATGGCAGAACTTAGGAAGTTTATGTTTCAAAATGTATATTTAGGTGATGTGTTAAAAGTAGAAAGAAATAAAGCTAAGTTTGTATTAGAGCATGTAATTAATCATTACTATAAAAATCCTAATGAAATGCCGGAAATTTATAGGGATATAGCTGAGGAAGAAGGACTTCATAGAGGAGTTGCAGATTATATTGCTGGAATGAGTGATGATTACTGCTTAAATTTGTTTAATAACATTTATGTTCCAAAGTTTGTAATTTACTAAAAAAATTAGGAATAATACTATAGAATTATTGGTAAAATAAGTGTTGTCGCTATAAAGTTAATAAATATTACTGGAATATTTTAATTATATTTCAGTAAAATTTTTAAAAAATAATAAAAAAAAATTTTTTATGAAGGAATTAATATTTTTTTGTCGAATATAAAGTAAATTGTTGAAAAAATTAATAGTAAGGAGGGGAACTCCTTGCAGATTCAAGAATCACTCATTGAGAGAATCAAGGAAGAGAATGATATTGTTGATATCATTTCAGAAACTGTAAGGCTTAAGAGATCTGGTAGAAATTACACGGGATTATGTCCATTTCATAGTGAAAAATCCCCCAGCTTTTCTGTATCACAGGATAAACAAATTTATAAATGCTTTGGTTGTGGAGAAGCAGGCAATGTTATTACATTTGTAATGAAAAGCAGAAAGTTAGACTTTATTGAAGCATTAAAAATTCTGGCCGATAGAGCTAACATTCCTCTGAATTTAGAAAATAAAGAGAATAGTGCAGCTGCAAGTAAAAAAGAATTAATGTATAAGATAAATACAGAGGCAGCTAGATTCTATTTTTCTAATCTCTTTAATGATAAAGAGGCCATGAGCTATTTTCAAAACAGAGGTTTATCAATTAAGACTATAAGAAGTTTTGGGTTAGGATTTTCCAAAAATCAATGGAATAATTTAATGAATTTCTTAAAAAGAAAAGGTTACAAAGAAGAGATTTTAGAATCATTAGGACTTATCATTAAGTCAGAAAAAACAGGCAACTATTATGATAGGTTTAGAAACAGAGTGATGTTCCCAGTTTTTGATTTTAGGGGGCGAATTATTGGATTTGGTGGAAGAGTACTAGATGATTCTAAGCCAAAGTATTTAAATTCTCCAGATAGTCTTATTTTCTCAAAGGGAACAAATCTTTATGGACTAAATTTTGCAATAAAAGATGGTCTGCCAGAAAGATACTTTGTAATAGTTGAGGGATATATGGATTGTATTTCTTTGCATCAACATGGTATCAAAAATGCAGTAGCCTCATTAGGAACGGCTCTTACGATAAATCAGGCTAGATTAATGAAAAGATATGCAGATAAAGTAATAATATCTTATGATGCTGATTTAGCAGGTCAGAATGCTACATTAAGAGGATTAGAGATATTAAAAAATGCAGGCTTCGATGTAAGAGTATTAACAGTGCCGCAAGGTAAAGATCCTGATGAATATATTAGAAGTAATGGAAAAGAATCCTTTATGAATTTAATTGAAGGAGCACTACCTCTAATTGAGTATAGGCTTAAAAAGGTAAAGGAAGGAATTAATTTTTCAAATAATGAAGATGTAATACTGTATAGTCAAAGAGTTACGGAGATTTTAGCAGAATTAAATCCAGTAGAAAAAGATGTGTATGTAAAAAAAATATCTGAAGAAACAGGTATAAGAGAACAGGCGTTATATGACCAACTTTCTGATAATATGACGAAATTCCAAAAAGAAGAGTATTCTATGAATAATAAGGAAGAAAATGGAACAAAATCATATATAGAGCCTGCATATTTAAAAGGTGAAAGAGCATTGCTTAAATTAATGCTTAAGGATGAATATTTCAACTTTATCCTTGAGAAAATTACTGAGAGTGAATTAATCCTAAAAGCTCATAGGGAAATATATGGATTAATAGTAATTGCAAAGACTGAAAAGAAGAATGGGTTAGAAAGCTATGTTGAAAATAATTGTAAAACAGTAGATGCTCAGAAGGAATGGATAGAGATTAAAGAAATGGATATCTTTGATGAGAATATGGAAACATCTATAAAAGATTATATATACAACATAAGAAAACATAGACTGGATAGAAGAAAAGAAGATGTAAAAAGAAGTCTAAAGGAAAGTGAAGATAAAGGTGTGTTTGAGGAAACAATTAGCTTAGCAAAAGAGTTAAAAGTTATAGATATAGAACTCAAAAGATTAAAAAGAGGTTAGTGGAGATAGCGGAAGGAGGTAAATAAATGACTGAAAAAGTAACGAAAGTAGTGGGAAAACAAGATAAAGGTGTGGAATTAAAAGATAAAAGTGCTAGAATGACGGTTGTTAAAAAACTTATAGAAAAAGGGAAGAAAAATGGAACCCTTACTTATAAAGAAATTATGGATGAGTTAGACGAGATAGATTTAAGTCCAGAGCAAATAGAAAAAATATATGAAGTATTAGAGTCTATGAGTATCGAGGTAATGGGTGATATTGGGGAGACTGAAATTGAAGAGGATTTAGAACTTACAATTCCAGAAGGTATTGCAATTGATGATCCAGTTAGAATGTATTTAAAAGAAATAGGTAAAGTTCCGCTATTATCCTCAGAAGAAGAAATAGTTTTAGCACAAAGAATAGAGAACGGGGATCCTTATGCTAAGAAGAAACTTGCAGAAGCTAACTTGAGACTGGTTGTTTCTATAGCAAAAAGATATGTTGGAAGAGGAATGTTATTCCTAGACCTTATTCAAGAAGGAAATTTAGGATTAATCAAAGCTGTTGAAAAATTCGATTTTACAAAAGGATTTAAATTTTCAACATATGCAACATGGTGGATAAGACAGGCGATTACTAGAGCTATAGCTGACCAAGCAAGAACAATTAGAATACCAGTTCATATGGTTGAAACAATTAATAAATTAATAAGAGTTCAAAGACAATTGCTACAAGAATTAGGAAGAGATCCTTTCCCAGAGGAAATCTCAAAAGTTATGGATTTACCAGTAGAAAAGGTTAGAGAGATACAAAAAATTGCTCAAGAACCAGTTTCCTTAGAAACTCCAATAGGAGAAGAAGAAGATTCTCACTTAGGAGACTTTATTCCAGATGATGATGCTCCAGCACCAGCTGAGCAAGCAGCATTTACAATGCTCAAAGAGCAATTAATTAATGTTTTAGATACCTTAACCCCTAGAGAAGAAAAGGTGTTAAGACTTAGATTTGGTTTAGATGATGGAAGAGCAAGAACACTTGAAGAAGTTGGTAAGGAATTTAACGTAACAAGAGAAAGAATTAGACAAATTGAAGCTAAAGCTCTTAGAAAATTAAGACATCCAAGCAGAAGTAAAAAATTAAAAGATTATTTGGATTAATCAAATTAGCACCTTAAGGGTGCTAATTTTTTCTGTGATATATGGAAAATATTTACTGGAGAAGGCATTTTATAAGATTTTTTTATAATACTGTGTTATAATGAACTTTGAGGTGATTTTCATGAAGGAATTTAAACCTAAAAAAAGTATAGTTATACTTGAAATATTTATGTATTTAGTACTAGCAAATGCTGCATTATTTTTAATATCTAAATTTGTGGATTCGTACGTAGAGATAAATTTATTTAAAGTATTAGTAGGAATGTTTGATATATATTGTTTATATTATATTTTATTAATAAGTACATTGAAATATTTTATAAATGAAAAAGGGATTGTTATCAATTCTTTATTTGGTATAAGAAAGATTAATATAGATTTTGATTCGGTAGATGGATATTATACAGCTTCGGGAGCTATAAAAGGCTTTAAGTTAACAGGCTTTGGAAGATTCAGATATGCTTTTGGAAGATATGTAATTGAAAATGTAGGTGTAACACATATGTTTGCAACATCAAGCAATGAGCTTGTATACATTCATACAAATAGCATGTCATATGCGATATCACCAATTGAAGCTAATGAGTTTATTGATGCGCTTAAAGAAAAAGGAAAAGAATTTAAAACATTCAAAATCAATAAGAATAAACATACTGAAATTTATAAAGATAAAAAGGTATTTATTCCGTTTATATTAGTTACAATAATAATTATTGTTATGATCTTAGTACCATTTCTTTTATATCTTAGCAATAAACTTCCTGTACAAATGCCATTAAGTTTTGATTCGAATTTCTACCCATTAGTACAGGGGACAGGCAAAAATTTTGCATTTAAGCAAATGTCATATGGGGTATTGAATATGATAATTCTTGTATGTATGTATTATGCATCATATTTTCATGCAAAATATGATAAGAAATCAGCATACAAATATATTTATATATCTTTAGCAATTGCATTAACATTTCTAATAGTTCAGATTAGAATATTAAATAATTTCATGTAGACAGGAGTAATTATGGAGTTAAGCCAAAGATTAAAGTGTATAATTCAAAATATGAATAAATGCCAAAGCATAATTGATGTGGGCACAGACCATGGATATATACCAATTCATGCAGTAGAAAATGGGATAGTAGACTTTGCCATTGCATCTGATATTAATAAAGGCCCAAAGGAGAAAGCGGAAAGAAATGTTAGGCTACTTGGGTTATCAGATAAAATAGAATGCAGATTAGGGGCAGGTCTTAATACTGTAAAGGAAAAAGAAGTTGAAGCAGTAATTATGGCTGGAATGGGCGGAAATTTGATTAGAGACATAATCATTAAAGATATTAATAAGGTAAAGTATTTTAAATACATGATTTTAATGCCTGCTCAAAATCCAGAAATTTTGAGGGAATTTTTATACAATAATTCTTTTGAAATAATAAAGGAAGACTTATGCTTTGAAGATGGTATTTTTTATGAAGTATTTAAAGTAAAGTACAGTGAACAAGCGATAAATGATAATATGGATGAGTTTGATTATGAATTCAGTCCAATACTTATAAAGGATAAGCATAAATTACTTAAAGATTTTATAGAAAGTAAAATAAGTAAGTATACAGCAATTCTTTCATATATAAATGATGATAGTCCTGGAGCAAGAATTAGAAAAGGTGAGATAGAAAAGAAGATTCTGAGGATAAAGGAGATTGCTATATGAAGGTAAATGATATTATTGATGTGATGGAGAATATAGCACCACCATTTTTAAAAGAGGATTATGATAATGTTGGTCTTATGGTAGGAAGTAGAGAAGCAGAAGTGTCCAAAATACTTATTGCCTTAGATGCTACTCTTGAAGTTATTGAGGAAGCAAAAGAATTGGGGGCTGAATTAATAATAACTCATCATCCGTTGCTTTTTAGAAAACCATCAAGTATAACAGATGATACTTTGCTTGGTAAAAAGATAATATCTTTAATTAAAAACAATATAAGCTTATATTCGAGCCATACTAATTTTGATTCAGTAAAAGGTGGCTTAAATGATAAGATAGTTGAATTATTGGGTTTTGAGAGTAAAGAAATAATGAGTCCAGTTAATATTAATGGATTTAATGAAAGTGGACTTGGAAGAGTAATAGAGCTAAATGAAGGTATATCTTTAGAGGATTTAAATAAAAGAATAAAATCTTCACTAGGAGTAAAAAATTTAAGATGTGTAATAGGTAGCAGGAATCCAATTAAGAAGATAGCTATAATAAACGGAAGTGGGCAAGATTTTTTCTCGTTAGCATATAGTAAAAATGTAGATTGTATTATAACAGGAGATACTACATATCATTACGCTAGTGATTATAGAGAAATGGGTGTTAGTATAATGGATATAGGTCATTATGGAAGTGAATGGCCAGTATTTGTAGCCTTATCTGAAAACATAAAACAAAAATTAGAAAATAAAGTTGAAATAATTATTTCTGGAAAAACCATGGATCCATACGATTTCTTTTAGCTTAGAAAAAATTCTAAGCTTTTTTTATTATATTATAATAACAATAGACACAGTAATCATAATATAATAAAAACAATATATTTATCGAGGGAAAAATGGGAAAAAAGAAAGATAGTAGATATAAGCCTGGTGTAGGTTATATGAGAGGAACAATAGATGACTTAACTGAAGAGTCAAAGAAGTTTTTTCATGACGTAAAGGACAATTACAGTGGCTCTAAAGCAAAAAAAAGTTTTAATGGATTTACTAACTCCTTTTTAAGAGGGTTTGGACTAGGAGCACCTAGAGGATGTGGGAGAAAACGCTTTGGTTCTATAAAGATAGGAATATATATAGGTCTATTCTTATTTTTAGTTTTTTGCGGACTTAGGTTATCAGCTATAATACTAGTAATGTTATTAATATTGGCTTTAGAAATTTGCTAAGTTTTAGAAACTTCTTTCCAATTAAAATAATTTGCAAAAGGAGAATATATATGTTAAGATAATTCTTGCGAGTAAGCCAGACAATCGCTGCTAGTTTTAAACTAGGAGAGGAAAGTCCGAGCTCCGTAGGGCAGGGTGCTGGTTAATTGCCAGTGGAGGTGACTCTAAGGAAAGTGCAACAGAGATATACCGCCTAGCTTTTTGCTAGGTAAGGGTGGAAAGGTGAGGTAAGAGCTCACCAGCATATAGGTGACTATATGGCTATGTAAACCCCACCTGGAGCAAGACCGAATAGAGAGGCATATGGGGCTGCCCGTCCCGCCTCTGGGTGTGTCGCTTGAGCTTATTGGTAACAATAGGCCTAGATAGATGATTGTCAAATACAGAACTCGGCTTATAGACTTATCTCGCAAGGATATGAAAACCACCACGTTAAAGCGTGGTGGTTTTCTGCGTTGTGCAGTTATTATGTGTGTATAATTGGGAGATATTAAAATCGACTCATCATTATTATCAATAGTTTTTAACTTATTTTTCTGAAACCTAACATTAAACAGTTTATTATTAGTTTTTTCTATGCAAAAAATTAGAATTGTTTAAGGTGAACTAATTACATGGACAACTAAAAAGGTGTTATTAGTATTTTTGAGTAAAAATAACTATACAGTTTTTAAAGATAGAGTCTATAATTAATACAGAATGATAGAAAGTTACAAATAAATTTCGATTTTTAGGAGGAAAAATAAAATGAAAATAACAATATATGGGGCAGCCATTTGCCCAGATTGTGTTCAAGCAAAAGCTATCTTAGAGAAACGCGAGGATATCGAGATGGATTACAAAGATATTACCGAGAGTACCAAAACATTAAAGGAGTTCTTGGCTTATAGAGATAATGATGAATTGTTTGAAGATGTTATTCGTCAGGGTAAAATTGGCATTCCATTTTTCATCTTAGAAGATGGAAAGAAAACATTTGATATATTCGATTATCTTGATATAGAAAAGCCTATGAATGTTAAGAATGTTTGCTCCATCGACGGGAAGGGTCAGTGTTAGTATAAAGTAAGGAACTATAGTAGTTTATTTTTATAAGATTTTGATATTATATAAATCTGATAAAAATGATGTATAAAAAGATTATGTTTTAGTAGTAATCTATTTACATAAATTATTGATATACACTTTATAAAAGTATCATACATATATAGTAAAGCGGCAAGATCAGTTATAAAACTGACCTTGCCGCTTTTTTCGTTGCATGGAAACATCCCGACTGGTAGGAAGTGTGGCTGATTTGGAGTTCAGTAGTTATCGGAAATATATCAATAGTAAAATTTGTGCGTTTTGGTAATTCGCAGGAATATGGTCATAATTTTTTAGAATAGGTTGTTATCCCATTTGTATATAGGTTATCTACTAACTCGAACAATTCTTCTGATGATAAATCCTTTTCTTGTCGTATCCAAAGTCGAAATAGGGAAAGTGATGTTGATATGTAAAACTCAATCAAGTATGGCGTTAAGGAATTATATTCTGGAAAGTTTAAGCCCAATCTATCAAAGGGAATTTCTCTTTTCAAGCGCTCTAAAAAACGAACACTTCCATAATCGCCCAAAAGGGCTTTGAGAGTTAAGATATGCTCACTATTTTCCAAACAATGAAATGCATTTTCCATAGGATGTGTAGATGCTTTCTTATTCATAAATTCCCGTTTCATATAGTTCAATAAATCATTCTCAACAAAGTCTAACAATTCGTAAATATCAGCGAAGTATTGATAAAATGTGCTACGGTTATATCCAGCCTTGTTAGTAATATCCTTAACAGAGATTTTTTCAATGGGCTTTTGACTATATAATTCACAAAAAACATCTATAAACGTTTGTCTTGTTTTTTCTGTAATTTCGGGTTGCTTTTTCATTTTATCCTCCTTTTGTGAACAAAAATATCATCCAACAAATAATAAAAAACTGATGGTTGATAAAGTCATAATAAAGATTTACAATCCTATTATACAACGCGTTGTCGTATAGTCAATAGAGGATATTATCAATAAGTAGGAGTGGTTTTTATGTCAGTAAAACAAAATAGAATTTTAATTTTTGGTGCAGGTGTTATAGGGAGCATATACGCAATGAAATTCATTGAAGCAGGGCTTGACGTTACTATGTTTGCACGTTCTAATAGATTTAAAACATTAAAAGAAAATGGGCTACAATATAATGAAAAAGGTGCGGTTAAATCTATAAAAGTAAATGTCATTGATAAGCTTGAAAATGATGATGTATATGACTTTATTTTCGTTACAGTCCGTTACGATCAATCCGAATCAGCGTTGTTAGCACTAAAAGACAATCAAAGCAAAAATATAGTTACGATGACAAACAGTTCAATTGGGTTTTCGACCTGGCAAGATATTGTTGGAGATAGACTTTTACCAGGTTTTCCTAGTGTTGGCGGACAGATTAAAGATGGAATATTGTACGCTCGAATTCCCCCAAAGGGTATAATAGCTACTATGTTTGGAGAAATTAATGGGTTAGAAACAGAACGTGTAAAAAACCTAGCAAAATTATTTAAAACAGCAAAATTTCCCTACACAATTAATAAGGATATGAAAGCGTATCTAATAACACATTCAATATCGGATATTGCACTTTTGGGCAGTTTATATTTTGAAAATAAGATAAGTGATGAAAAAACAGCAAGAACTAGAAAGACGGCACACAAAATAACAATCACTTTAAAAGCGTATTTAAGGGCAATACAAAAAGCTGGAGTATCGATTAATCCATCTGCATTTAAAATTGTACTTAAATTTCCAAATTTAATTCTGGAATTTTTCTTTATGATATGGCTACAGACTAAAATGGTGAAGGATATGATGCTACCGGATTATGCGAATAATGCCAACAACGAAGTTGTGAAGCTTAATAACGATTTATTAAAATTTTTAAGTCAAAAAGGTATTACACCATAAAAACGTAAACAGATATAAGGTGGTTTACAATTTATCAGTAATAAAACGCATCATATGTAGAACTGTATTTATAAAGTATAAGTATATAAAAGATAATATTTGGTGTAGAGGATTGAATATACGTCCCTAGGCGTTGACAGTAAGACAGAGATACACCCGTTAAAGCAAAACCTCCGGCTAAGCCGGAGGTCATTTATTTATATTTAGATTGTAGCAGGCTATATCAGGTATTATACAAAGCTTCTAGTAGTGACTTCGATTTGAAATAAGTGGAGTATTATTTTGAATCGGAAGGAACAGCGTAGGCCGTCTTATTATCAAAGGATATAACTAAAACCGAAGTTCCTTCTTCTAAGCTTTTATAAATTTTATCAGTACAAATTACTTCCCGAATATAAGCATTTGTATCAGGAAATAAAACGTCGATATAATATTTTTTCGGGCTGGAGCTTTTTGCAGAGGATTTCAAAGAATACTTATTTTTCACTATACCATATTGTGCTTTTTTACAGGTGGAATTTATAGTACTGAGTATTTGTTTTAATACGTAGCATAAAACCCAGAAGAACATCAAAGCTATAAAAAAGAAGCCAATAATTTCCTTGTTGAATTTTTCGGTGCTGGTTCTTATGGTATCGTATAATACGTATGTAGCAAAAATAGAAGCCAAAAACACAATAATGAAGTGAAATGAAAATTTTATAGTTAATTTTCTAGCAAGCTCTTTAACAAAATTAATATCAATACTATTTATTTCATCACATTGAAGCTCTGATACTTTGATTTTACTATTATTAATATCTTTAAGAATGTCTGATAATCTAGAAGATCCCATAGCTTCTCCTTCTATTTCACAATTTATGTTAATTATAGCAAAGACTGGTAATAAATAAAAGGCTTTACTAGCTTTGAAAAAAATTAATATATTGTTAATAATCCGTTTACAGATTATGGAAATTGTGATATTATTATCAACGGTATATGGAAAAAAGAGTAAATGAGGGGGCATTTAAAGTGAAACAGGTTTTTAAACGGTTTGTGATTATGCTAGGTTTAGCGATGTTAGTAGTTTCAAAACCTAGTATGGCATTGGCTCAAACTACCGAGAAAGATAACTTGAAGGTTAAGTTTGAAGTTGAGCAAGTACAAAACAGTAGTGATGAAGCTGTAGGAAAAGTTAAAATTACTAATGTAGGAATCAGGCCAATTGATGACATTAGTATTGAAAGCATTCTTCCAGAGGGAATTAAGCTTAAAGAAGGCAGTGCTTTAAGTAAAAAAGTAGGATCCTTAGAGGCAGGGGAAAGTGTTAATTATGAATTTTATGGTAAACTAGAAAGCTCATTGTCGCCTGGCTCCAGTAACCCAGCACCCGGTAATGGTGGAGAGGTAAATAATCCTTCTACAAACAGTCCTGGAGGTATTTCCAAGGATGTTGTAGATAGTGTAAAAACAGGTGATGATAATTTAATAGCATCATTAGTAGTTTTAATTGTTATTTGCAGTGGGTTAATTGTTTTATTATCAAGGAAAAAGATTAAAGGTAAAAAAGCATTATCTATATTTATTTGTGCTACTTTGGGATCTACTTTAATTGGAAATTCAAAAATGGTACAAGCTGCTGGAGGTGAGAACAAAAAAATATCTGTTAAAGAGAATATTATAGTTAACCAGAAATCATATACTCTTGAAACTGTTGTTAGTTATAAAATTCAATCTGATGTAGTTGTACCTTCAGGAAATGTAATTAGTAGAGGTCAGTGGATTTCCATGTTGATGGATACTATAGCTTTGCAAAGTGGGCAGCAGCTAGAGATAGATGACACAGATAATATATTTAATGATATAGAAGGTAATCAATATAAAGAAGCTATTACAAAAGCAGCAATCCATTCTATTATAGGTGCTGAAAATGGTGCCTTTAGACCAAACGAGCCTGCAACTCGTGAATTTGCAGCTGTAACAGCGGTGAGAGCAGCAAATTTCCAACCAGTTAAGAATATTGTATGCGATGATGCTAATGAAATAACATCTTTAAAAGAAGTAGAAGCAGCAGTTTCAATGGATATTATAAACTTAGATAAAAATAAATTTTATCCTTCACGATCATTAACACAATCTGAAGCTCAATATGTGCTTGAAGGAATAAAAGCAGTATTAAAAAGCACTGCAATAGACCCTAATTATGATAATAATATCCAGTATAAAGATGGGGTTATTGAACTTAAAGATGACGTTTCATATAAAGTAAATGGAACTATTGTCACTTTTGATTTAAATGATAAAACTAAGAATTTAAAGAAAGATGATGTATTTATTCTTCCGGATCAAACACCATATAAGGCTTCAAGTGTTACTATAGAAGGCAATAAGGTAATAGTTGATACAGTAGAGCCTAAAATTGAAGAAACATTAGAATATATAGATGCTCAAGGATATGGTACTGTTGATATGTCGCGTTTTATTCCTGAAGAAGGGGTAGGAGTAGCTCAAACAAATACTAGTAGAATTATTACTAATGCTTTAAACGTGAATGAGGGAGGAAGTATAAGTGGACCGGGAGAAATCAAACTAACTGTTGATAAAGAATTACAAAATAAAATGAAACTTGCTGGTGAGGTTTCTATTAAAATACCAGAGGTTTTATATAAGGCTGATGTAGATGTTGGATTATTTAATATAGATGTTAATAATGTTTACCTTAAATTCAAAGAAGAAGCTAAGGCAACAGGAAAAGTAACTTTATTTAGTGATGAGGGTTCGACTCCTAAAAAAGATGGATTCATTGAACTTGGAAAGGTTCCAATTGTAGGAATACCTGGAGTTGCTATATATGCTGAGATAGGACTAGGTTACACTTTCGAAGGGGAAATCAGTGTATCTGTAACTCTTAAGGGAGAACTGGGAGCTCAGGTATTAAATAATCATTTGAGAGCAATTAAAGATATTAATCTAGGATTTGATGGCCTAGAGTTAAATGCTAAATTTAAAATGGGACCTAGAATTAAGGGATTATTAGAAGTTTGTTCACGTTGGGATTTAATAGACTTTTCAGCTTTTGGTGGAGGTGCAGCAGATGCAACAGGCACACTTCGTGATAATGGACTTATTTGTCTTGATGCTAGCATTTATGTATTTGCAGAATTATCTGCATTAGATGAAGGTATTATAGGAGACTGGCTGAATTTGGGCTATACTTGGGAGATATACAATAAAGAAAATAGCCCAATTAAGAGAAATTATCACTTTGAAAATTTACAGAGGGTACCTCAATGTACCTATGGGGCAGGAACTATAAATGGTATGGTTTCAGAGGCAGGAAATAGGTCAAGCTTTGTTGAGGGTGCTTTAATAGAGGTTCGTGATCCCGTTAAGAATAAAGTTATTAAAACAGTAACTAGTGATGCCAATGGACAATATAGTGTTAAACTTCAAGAAGGTACTTATAACTTTGTAATTTCCAAAGATGGTTATATTTCTTTTGGAAGCCAAGAGGCTATTTCAAAAAATGAAGTAAAGTATGTTCAAACTTATTTAATGGTAGCGCAAGGTCATGAGGGTGAAGAAGGTATTGCAGGAGGAAAAATAACTAATGCTTTGACTGGTGAGAATATTTCAGATATTTCAATAAAAATACGAAAGGGTTGGAATAACCTATCAGGAAATGTTGTAACTGAAACCTCTACGAATCAGAATGGAGAATATCAAGCTAAGCTTACCCTTGGAAATTACACTGTTGAAATGATTAAGGAAGGCTATGTAACTAATTCTTACAATATTTATGTAGCATCTGGCAGTGCATTAAATCAAAATAATACTCTTGTACCTGATTCAACTGAAATACCAGCAGGTGATTTGAGAATGGTACTAACATGGGGTGAACAACCAAGGGATTTGGATTCTCATTTAGTTGGATCTACAGCAGATGGAAGTGGTAATTTCAATATTTACTATGGGAATAAAAAGTATTCTAAAGATGGAGTTATGTATGCAGATTTAGACTTGGATGATACAACCTCCTATGGACCTGAAACAACAAGTATTTACAAGATGAATAGCGATAGTAAATATAGTTTTTATGTCCATGACTACACTAATAGAGGTAATAGTTCCAGCACTGCAATGTCAAATTCCGGTGCTAAGGTAGAGGTATATAAGGGAAATAAGTTATGCGTTACTTATAGCATACCAACAAATAAACCAGGATGTTATTGGCATGTTTTTGATTATGATGCTAAAACAAATAGAATTATTCCTGTAAATTCCTTTGTTAATGGAATAGTGTACGGAAATGCAAATGCAGGTATAAGTGCACGTCAAGTATCCCCTTTGCCAAGATGGGAAGTAGAAGAAAAGAAAGCAAATTAATTTGCGAGACTTTAAAATATAAGTAACTAAAATAAAGCTGATAAAATTATAAATAACATATTTTTATCAGCTTTTTCATTAACTTGGATCGTATTTTGAAGGGAAAATATTATGAGAAAATTAAGTATATTAATATTAAGTTTAATTATTGCTGTATCATTAGGAATAATAATATATAAAAGTTATCTATATCACAAAGATAAAAGTGTATATTTAGAAATTCAGAAGTATAAGCCTAATATTGCTGATTTTAAGGAAGAAAGTACAGTCAACCAGGAGGAAATGAAACTTTTAAATATTAATAGTGATTATAAGTTTTGGATTAGTATAGGCAATACCAAGGTAAATTATCCAGTTGTTCAGGGTGATAATAATACCTTTTATCTAAAACATAACTTTAATGGAGAATATAGTATATCCGGCACAATATTTGTGGATTATAGAAATAATATAAATGAAGATAAAAATATAATTATTTATGGACATAATATGAAAAATGGAACAATGTTTGAAGACATAAATAACTTTAAAGATGAAAAATTTTTTAATGATAATTATATAAGTATTATTAAAGGAAACAAAGAATATAAATACGAAGTATTTTCTGTATATGTAGTACCAACAAATGAGGCTGTATTTAAAGTAAGCTTTAAAGATGATGATGAATACCTAAAATATTTAAAGGCATTAGCTGAAAGATCATTATATATAAAAGAAGTTAACCTGGATAAAAACAGCAATATTATTACGTTAGCAACATGTAGCTATGAATATAATAATGCAAGAACTATAGTGCATGCCAAACTTTTATATTAATCCCAGTAAGGCTGAATAATTACCTTACTGGGATATTTTAATGATATTTTTGAGTTTGTTAAAGGTACTAAAAATTTGACTTTTACGGAGAGTTCTAATAACTGGTAATTGGTAATATTCATACTGTGTAAAGTATTAAAATAGAGGTGTTATATACGGACAACTGCTTGTTAATAAAAAATAGTGCATTAATTTAGCAAGGGGGTTCTTATGAAATTAAAAAAAACATTCTCACTACTTCTTATCCTAATGCTTTCATCTGTATTTCTATTATCTTGCGGAAAAGATAATACTGATAAAAGTGACGTAGATACTTCAAATACTACACAAGATACAAACTTACAAAAACCAACTAGTGTATCAACAGATATAAGTGAAGTAAAAGGAAACGATACTATAGTTGGTTGTGCAAAAATGTTTGTAAATGCATTAATCAATGCTGATGGCGAGACACTGGAGTATTTGGATAAGATAGAAGGTACTTCTGCCACACCAGATAGTTTTGTAAGTATTATTGCACCTAACTTTAAGAGCTATAACATCAATAATTTTACCTTTGAACCTCACGAAAAAGAAGGATATGTAAGTGCAAACTCTTCTGATGGGAAAATTATATTAAACTTAACCATAAAAAATATTGGTGGTAAATATTTTTTAAGTAATTTCGAGCAAATAATGGATGAAGACAATGCGAATTTAGTTTCTGAAGAACCAACAGAAGGTGCAGCAAATCCCCAAGAGGATACAGTTTTAATAGGTAGTTATGTAAAGTTTGGAACCTACAGGGGACAGCCAATAGTTTGGAAATGCGTAGATAAAAGCGATGGTTTAATGTTAGTAGCTGAACACATGATTTGCCTGAAAGCTTATGATGCAGCTGAAAGTGGAGAGTATAATCTTCTTTCAATAGAAGCAAAGAGCTTGGGAAGTAATAAATGGGAGAATTCTAATATTAGAGAATGGCTCAACAGTCTAGATGATAAGGTGAAATATACTACACAACCTCCAACAAAAAATGCAGTATATGGTTATTGGTATGATGATGAGCCTGGGTTTCTCACTAATTTTACACAAGCTGAGAGAAACTCAATAAAAAGTGTTAATCATGATGGTGTAAGTGATATGGTATATTTATTATCTATGGAAGAAGCTAATAAATTTATTCCTTCTCATAGTAAAATTAAAACAACCCCTCAAGCGATAATACTTGAAAGAAATGAAAATATCGACTATGGTGACAACTATTTTTGGACGCGTACACCTTTTGAAAAAAGTGCAGTTCAGGTATGGTCAATATTTGGACCAGACACTAGTAGTTCATCAACAAATGTTGTTAGTGAAGTTAGACCTAGAAATTCCTTTGAAGGGTATGGGAGAGGTGGTGTTCTGCCAGTCCTCAATTTGAAAGGGGGTAGTTTTAAATCAGGTAGTGGAACTTTACAAGACCCATATGTAATAAACTAGTAAATGTTTAATAAAAAATTCTGGCTAACATCGTAATCAATGACACGATGTTAGTTTTTTTGTACCATAGAAATTTTAGAGCAATTAATACAAAAAAATGAAATCATTTCTGAAATATATTTTGGACGTTATGATTTTATTGTAGCAAATTACAAATGATGTAAATATACTATTTGTAGCTGTTCTAAATTAAAAGGGGGAATAAAATGTATTGTAGAAATTGTGGTAAAGAAATTTTAGAGAATGATAAATTTTGTCCTGAGTGTGGTACAAAAAATGAGGCAGGAGCAATACAAAATCAATCTTCAAATATACCAAATGTAACTCAAGTTACCAAATCAGTATTAGATTCAATTAATCTTTCAAAAGATAAAAGTGTTGATTTTTATATTACTCTTGGATCTTCTGTAATAATGATATTTTTAATGTTTGGGGGCTGGGTAAAAGCATCATTTTTAGGCTTACAAAGTAATAGTTTTTCATTATATAGAATATTTAGTTTAGCTAGTCAATTTAAAAACTTTGATAGTCATAATAGTTTTGTATCAGCTTTTAATTTTTTTGCTTTTCTCTTTTTTGTAGGTGCTATTTTGGGTTCTTTATTATTATGCGTGTACTGCTACAAGCTCATTAAGGATTTTAAGAGTAGTTTGTTATGGGGAAATCGTGCAATGATAACGGTTAGTTTATTATCAGCAGGATTTGTTATTGTGATAATGATAGTAAATTCAAGTTTAAAAAGTGAAAGTTACGGATTAGTATCTAATTTACTTTCTTTTACGGCAACACCTTTTATTGTATTAGTGGGAGGGCTTGCTAATAAGTTTTATTTTTTGAAAAAATTAGAGAGTGAAATTCCTCATTAAGTGCACTTAAACAATAAATCCTAAAGATTTAATATATAAGCTGTTTAAAAATATAGGGGGGATTTTTTTGTACTGTGTAAAATGTGGAAAAGAAATGGAATCGAATGCAAAGTTTTGCACGAATTGTGGAGAGCCTGTAGCACCAAATGAACCGAAAATCGTTAGTGAGTATGTTGATAAATCTGAAGAAAATACTATAAATGCTGAAGATTTAACAATGCCAGAAGGTCAGAAAGAAGAGAAATCTTACAATATTGATAACAGTGATAATGAAATTAATAGTAAAGAAAATATAGATGAATTTAAAAAGAGTGATGAATTAGAATTTGCTTCTGAGACTCAAATTAATAACAGTAACAGCAAGTTGAACAAACAAAAAAAGTTGCCCAATAAGAAATTAATAATAGCAGCCTCTGCATTCGCAATAGTGTTGCTGGGTGTATTTATTATAACGAATATGTTAAAGAATACAAAATCTATGCTTAAAGAAATTGAGACTACATTGGCTTCTTGTGATGAATATATATTAGATAACTATAAGTCAGAATATGATACCCTAAAGAGTAGAGTAGACACTGAAAAAAAGGAACAAAACAATCAAAAAATAAAAGAATTATTAGCCGATACTAAGAATTTTATAACCAAATTAGAGAAGGACAATAATAATATAATAGATAATATGCTTAAAGAAACAAAAGCAAAAGATACGTCTAGGGCATATCCTGAGGAACTTGAAAAAATAAAAGGTTATGAGGATAAGGTTACATCTTATAAGAAAGAAAACAAATTTATTAGTGCCCAAAAGGTATTAACTGATTGGAATAACCTAATTGTAACAATTAATACTAATCATGATAATTATGATGTAGTCGTTAATCAAATCGATTTTAATAGTTATCCCAAAATAAAGGTATATTTATCAATAGAAGATAAAAATACAAAAGAAGTACCTAATAATTTAGATCCTCGTTTTTTCTACATTTCAGAAAAAAATGCTGGTAAGAATGAATTCATAAAGCAGACAATTCAAAAAGTAACACAATTAAATCAACAAGAAAGTCTAAATATTAATATAGTAGCAGATGTAAGCGATAGTATGACTGGTAGTCCATTACAGAAAGCTCAAGTAATAATGACTAATTTTTTGGATCAAGTTCAATTTGATATAAAGGATGAAGTTGAGCTAACAGCATTTTCGAATGGAGTTCGTACATGTGCACCATTTACAGATAAAAAAGAACTTTTAAAAAATCAAATAGCTAATCTTAAAACTGAAAATCTTACAGCATTGTATGATGCTCTTTTTGCAGCAGTTAATAATACCGCTGTGCAGAATGGCGCAAAATGTGTAGTAGCATTTACTGATGGACAAGATAACTTCAGTAAAGTTACACCTGATGAAGTAATTCAGGTAGCAAAGAGATATAATGTGCCTATATTTATAATAGGTATAGGTTCTGGACTCGACACTTCAAATTTAGAGAATATAGCGAAGAGTACGAATGGGTTATATAAGCAAATAAACAATATATCAGATATGTCAGACCTATATCAGAAAATTTATAAACAAAACAAGGAAATGTATCTCATTGAATACGAATCTCAGGAAAAAAATAATATGATTGATGAAAGAACATTAAAAATAGATATTCAAACCCGTAAAGAAGGTGGAGGAACAAGTTACACATTTACTCCAAGAATGCTTATTTCAACTCAATCAGATTTGAACAATACAGATGAGATATCAGGATTGATTGGAAATTATTTAAGAAATTATATTAAGGCAATTAACAATCATGATTATTCTTATATAGAAAGCTATTTAGTGCCTGGTGGAGGCGTTGAAAAAGAGGTTAAACCATATATAATGAATGATATACAGGAACAATTGCTTTCACTTGAAATAATAAACAAAGAATTTAAAGACTCCGATACCTGCATTGTAACCACAAGAGAAACCTATGAAGTACAAAATCATGATGACCCATTACACATGAGGGTATTGGAAGGAAAATACGAAGTTAAGAAACAGTCTGATGGAAAGTGGAAAATTTTAAATTTTGCAGACCTATATAAAGTTATATCGAAAATAAATTATTAAACTAGTTAGAAATAAAACCACCACGGTAAAGCGTGGTGGTTTTCTATGTTATGCCATATAATAATTATATGCTATCATGGCTATTACGACTGAAGGAGAGAACCAAGTGTAAGGGAGGTATAAAATGAATTTAGAAATTATTAAGACTGATAGTAAAAATAGTGATTTCATTATGCTTATAAATGAATTGGATAAAGATCTTAGGGAAAGAAATGGAGAAATACAAGATCAATATGATAAACATAATAAGATTGATAATGTAAATGATGTTGTAATTATATATGTTGATAAAAAGCCTGTAGCTTGTGGGGCTTTTAAGGAATATAATACTGAAACTGCAGAGCTTAAAAGAATATTTGTACTAAAAAGTTTTAGGGGACAAGGATTTTCAAAATTATTAGTTAATAGCTTAGAGGAATTATCAAGTAGTAAAGGCTATAAATATGCTATTTTAGAAACAGGAAGAAAACATATTGAAGCAATTAATTTATATAAAAGAAGTGGATATACAATAACTGAAAATTATGATCCATATATAGGTATGACAGAGAGCATTTGTATGAAAAAAAACTTATAGAAAAATTAATTTCAATACCGTATTGTTCCAAGATCAATAATACGGTATTTTTGTACATTTTTTTAATTATATCTTTGAGATAAGTAGCAAATATAATATTTAAAGCATTATATATTATAGCTCTAAATCAAGAATAATTTAAACTTGTATAAATATAAAACCTCAAGGTAAATATAGACATAACAAATTTATCATAAATTAATATATTTTGTGTGACCAAATTGTTAATGTGTTTAATCTATGTTAACTTGTTTGTTTTTATAAATACTATTATAATCTAAAAGTTGATTATATAATAAAAGCTTTGAAAGGCGGTGAGTAGAGTGGAAGATAGTCCCGAACCTAATAATGACACGATATTTGAGTTAAAACTAAAAAGGTGGGGGATATTATACACTCTGTATAGTTAGCTTAATATCCTCCATTTAGAAAAGGAGGAAGCTTACTATGTTTACACTACCATTCAAAAATGATAAAAAACAACAATCTATTAACATTAAGAGCATAAATACAGAGGTGAAGATAGTAGAATTTGGTGGACTTAAATGGATAGATATCATAAAACCTACTAACAATGAAATTAATATGCTTAAGGAGATGTATGACTTTCATGATCTTTTATTAGAGGATTGCATGACTGAACATCAAAGACCAAAAGTAGATTCCTATGAAGATTATAGTTTTATTGTGCTTCATCTTCCTAGATATAAAAAAGAATATTTTAGACTTGATTTTGAAGAAATAGATATTTTTATAGGACATGATTATTTAGTTACACTTCATGAAGGAGAACTTAAGCCATTAGTAGAGCTAGCACAAAAATGTGAATCAAGTGAAGTTTCACAAAGTGAGTATATGGGAAAAGGTTCTGCACTATTATTGTATGAAATAATAAAAACACTGTTTGATTATTGTTTCCCTATGTTAGACAAGATTGGCAATATTGTTAATGAAATAAACAGACAAGTATTTACTAATCGTTCTAAAGATATGCTTGAAGTTATATCAAGAACAAAGATGCAGATCATTAATTATAGAAGTGTTATAAAACCATTAAGACCAGTTATTTTAACATTGGAAAAGGTTATTCAGAAATATTTGCCAAAGGATATGGATATATACTTTGATGATATAACAGATAAAATAGAAAAGATATGGGATATGCTTGAGAATTATAAAGAAGTAATAGAATCAGCAGATAATACTTTCGCGTCATTGACTAATCATACAATGAATGGGTTAATGCGTACCTTCACTATTATACAAGTTGCAATATTACCCATGACCCTTGTAAGCGGATTGTTTTCAATGAATGTACAAGGAATTCCTATGCATAGTTATGCTATGGCCTTTTGGATCGTATTTGGAATGATATTTATTCCAACAATATTTATAGGGATATTATTCTTTGTTAAAAAGGATAGATGGTTTTAAGTTAAAAGAGTTTGTGATACCGTATTTTTCAGTAATGAATGATACGGTATTTTTTTACCCTTTAGGGATTTATAATATTTCAAGGTTATTTGAAATAAGTAATTAAATTTTAAGTATATTTTAATGTGATTTTAATCTAAAAATATAAAAATAGAAAATAGGAGATACATTCATTAGATGCTTTAACAAGTAACTTTGATAAAAAGTTTAAAACTTTTTAAATAAATAATAAATGGAGGAAAAAATATGGTAAAGAAAAAATTCACAATGCTTGCAAGTTTAGTATTGGGAGGAAGCTTACTTTTAGGAACTGTTGTTGTAAATGCTTCACAATTATCAGGTTATGAAACTTATAAAAAGGCTGTTTTAAGTACAAAGGAATTAAAAAATGAAACAGCTACAGTAAAAGTTTCTGTAACAGATAATGATGCTAGTCTTTTAAATGTAACTGAAACTTTTAAGCAGAATGAAGGATCTAATGCTATGAGTAGTGTAACTACTATAGCATCCAGTGGCAAAACTCAAACTATAAGCAACTATTTGCAAAATGGTCAGCGTGTAGAAAAGACAAGTGACAGTGATGTATATTCAGTGTCAGGTTCTGGGGACAAAAAATATCAAAAGGAAGATAAGGCAGAAAATCCACAAGTTGTACAAGCTGTTGGAGTAATAGTTGATACTCTTGTAGGAAATATGAAGGATGGAGTTTCAACAACTGATAATGGTGATGGAACAAAAGCTGTAACAATAAAATTGAATGATAGTCAAATTACACCATTGGTAAATGCAGTGGCTTCAATTGCAATGGCTAAGAACAATGAGAAAGGTGATATAAAGGACCTAAAGAATGTACTTCCTCAGCTACAAAGTGAAGTAAAAGTAGTGAGTGTTGATTCTAGTGCAAATATCAATAAAAATGATATAATTACAAGCCAATCAGGAAAACTTATTATTTCTGGTAAGGATGCAACTGGAAAACTTCATACAATTGCTATTAATGTTGATCTACAACTATCAAACATAGATGGCACAACTCCTGATACTGTAGATTTAACAGGAAAACAAACTAAGACTATGGATAGTTTTAAAGGACATAGGGATTAGAGAAAAATATTTTTTGGGAGATTGAAAATCATAAAAGATATTCAATCTCTCTAATTATAAAAAATGAGGAGAAAAGTATGGAAAAGGTTTTGGAAGTAAAAGATTTAACTAAGATTTACTCTAATGGTAGAGGAGTAAAGAATATTAGTTTTGAAGTGATAAAGGGAGAAATATTTGGATTTCTTGGTCCTAATGGGGCAGGTAAGACAACTGTAATGAAGTCCATTATTGGATTAAATTCTATTCAAAGTGGGAATGTCAAAATCCTAGGACATGATTTGAAAGATGAATTCGAAGTTGCATTAAGGTCTGTTGGGGCTATTATCGAAACAGCAGATGTTTATGAATATATGTCAGCATATAACAATCTTAAGACAGTTGCTAGATTTTATAGCAATATTAAAGAATCAGATATTGAGGATATATTAGGGAAGGTTAACCTTAGTCAATATAAAAATGAAAAGGTAAGCAAATTCTCATTAGGAATGAAGCAGAGACTTGCACTAGCAATGGCACTTATTTCAAATCCTGAATTGGTAATATTAGATGAGCCAACCAATGGACTAGATATAGAAGGTACTGTTGAAATGAGAAATATGATCATAGAACTAGCCAAAGAAAAAAATATGACTTTCTTTATCTCAAGTCATTTAGTGCATGAGTTAGAACTAATGTGTAATAAAGTGGCAATAATTCATAATGGACAATTGATTAATAGTGGAACTTCAATAAGTGAAATAAAAAAAGAGTACAATACCTTAGAAGATTTCTATATGCATGAGATTAAAGGAGGGGAGAAGAATGAATAGTTTAGGAGCTAATGTTATAAATGAAGTGCAAAAGCTTTTTTTAAGAAAGAAAACCGTAGTGTTTTTAGTTGTTATGGCTTTAATTAGCTTTCTATCAGCATTTTTTATTTCTGTAATTCAATCAAAATTATTCTTTATATCTTTAACAGCAGAAAATTTTCCTCTGATTATTTTAAGTGTTATTACTAATGTATTTCTCCCTTTATTTATCTTTATGTTAGCAGCAGAATTGTTTTCAGGCGAAATTGCAGATAGAACTATGAAATTAACACTTACAAGACCTATTGGTAGATTTAAAATATTTATCTCAAAAAATATAGCAATTGCTGCATATGTGATTTTAAATTTATTTGTAATAATGATTTCAACGTTAATTGCAGCGGTTTTATTTAGATTTAGTATCGGTAGTTATGGACTAATTGTAATTAGTTATATGTTAGATGCTATTCCAGCATTAATAGTAGTAACATTTGCTTCTTGTATAGTTCAATTCTTTAGGAGCAGCATTGGGTCACTAGTTAGCTGTATTTTATTATTTATTGGAGTCAAAATTGTAGCAATATTTATTAATGGTTTTAATAATGCTATCTTTACTTCTTATTTAAACTGGTATACTCAATGGACTTCAGGCGGAATTAAATATTTAGCTCATATTAATTTGTTATTTATGCTTATAGCTTACGGAATAATATTTTTCACCATTGGGTTTTATTTATTTGATAAAAAAGAATTTTAGATAGAAATATATTTAGTTTTAATTAATTATCCTAAAAAGGAGATAGATATGATAGAAGCAATAGTAAATTGGGCAATTTTTATTTTAGGGAAGTTAGGGTACTTCGGTGTATTTACATTGATGGCACTGGAAAGTGCATGTATTCCTATTCCGAGCGAGGCAATATTGCCATTTGGAGGATATTTAGCCTCATCTGCATATACTGGTCAAAGATTAAATCTTCTAATAGTTATATTGGTTGGGACATTGGGAGGAACTTTAGGTTCAATTGTAATGTACTATATAGGTGCTAAGGGAGGAAGACCACTAGTTGAAAAGTATGCAGAAAAACTCAAGTTATCAAATAACAATATTGAAATGAGTTATAAGTATTTTAATAAATATGGAGATAAGATAGCTTTTTTCTCAAGATTACTTCCAATAATAAGAACATTTATTTCATTACCAGCAGGAATAAGTAAAATGAATCTTAAAAAATTTATAATATATACTTTCCTAGGTTCGTTTATTTGGAGCGTAATACTTGGGTATGCAGGATTTATAATGGGTGAAAACTGGACTAAGATTCGTTCATTACTTCACATAATGGATTACTTAGTGATAGTTTTAATATTTGGATTAATAATTTATATTGTTATTAGAAATAAGAAAAAAGCAATTAATGAGAATTAATTCGTACACTTATATAATTCATATTAAGCTATGAATAATACTGTATTTTTTAATCACACAATAAGCACATAAATTTGACACACAAATGAAATATGAATCATTTACTATATAAACAAGATAAGTTTTTTTATAAATTTTCCCCCTTAAAAACAGCTAGTAATTTTATATATTCTAGCTGTTTTTTTATTTTTGTTTTTTCGACATAAAAGGAGGAATTTAGAAGAGATTTGAATATAATGGATATTATAGAAAGTAAGACAACTTAAAGTATTGTATATGGTAGGAGGTTTAGAATGAAGGAAATGAATCCAGATATGTTTAAGGCGATGAATGATAATTTCAAGAAAATGCTTGAACATGAAGGCTTTGATACAAGAAATATAGACTCTGAAAATATGGAGAACTTTTTGGGCAAGCTATTACAAGGGGGATATCAGATTAAACAAGAAAAACAAGAAGGAACAAATGGAATGATCTATATCCTTAAAAAGAATGGGAAAGTATTATCAACATTTGCTATAAAAAGAGAAGGAACTAAAGTAAATGTATCAAAAGTAAAGTTTTATTAATATTACTAATTTAAAGATTGGTAAATAAGAAAAAGCATTTAGATGTTCTAAATGCTTTTTATCTTTACTTAGAATGGCATGTATATTTTTATTACTAATGAAGAAATTAATAAGGTGAGGTGAAGATGATGAAAATAAGAAGATTTATTATTATTCTTTTAATATTAATTATACTTTCTAGGCATGATATAAAAGGAAATGAAATCACTTGATTGGCTATCAAATTATATATAGTTTTAAAATAATAGAATGAGGTGTCTACAATGAAAATGAAAAAATTTATATATCTTTTTTTATTATTAATTTGCTCTTTTACAACAATTTCAAAGGCAACTGAATCTCGTGACCCAATATTTAATACATATAAGCAAGGCGTATATAGTATTGCTGAGCTTCAAGACTATAAAGCAACAGCTACACTTGTAACTCCTAATAATCGCACAAGTGTTTCAATTCTTGACCATGAAGGTGATATAAGATTCTTTAAAGAATTTGACACAGTAAATGAGAGTATAAATTTAGGAACAATTAGGAATGGAGATACTATTTCTATTGTAGGAAATGGAGAAATAGCAGTAATTTATAATAAATAGTACTCAATAAAAGATTGAGTGCTTTTTTATTTGAATTAATATAATATGGTATAATTTAGCTATATGAACTATGTGAAAAAGGATGAAATTTATGACAAAGAATATTCCTAATATGTTGTCAAGTTTGAGAATTGTATTTTCAATTTTTTTATTAACACTTATACCTCACAAAATTATATTTGTAGCAATATATATATTTATAGGTTTAACAGACGTATTAGATGGATTTATTGCAAGAAGGTATGGATTAGAAAGTGATTTAGGAGCAAAATTAGACTCGTTTGCTGACTTTGTATTTTATTTAATATTTCTCATAATCTTTTTAAAAGAATACTCCTCAATTATAAATTTCAATCGTGTGATTATGCTTATTCTTATAATAGCTATTCGAATATTAAATTTGTTATTTACTAAAATTAAATACAAAGAGTTTGTATTTATTCATACAATTGGAAATAAGTTATCGGGATTGATTATTTTCCTTATGCCTATAATGCTTATATTTATTAAAAGTCCCATTTTAGTATGGACTATTTTAATAATTGTATTGATATCAGCTCTGGAAGAGCTTTTGATTACTATTAAATATAAAGAGCCAGATTTAAATAGAAGAAGTATTTTATTTAAATAAAAAATATAAGAGTCTTACTAAAGGAGAGGCAGTTAATATGATAGGAAAACTAATGAAATATCTAAATGATTTATTTTGGATAGAAAAGTTTAAAGGGAAAAATAAGTTTTTTCTATTTTATGCTAGAGTGGCTATGAATGGCTATTTATTATTTGTTACTGTAAGCCTAATAGCATCAATAGTTACATTAAATTTAGATATGCTTTTTGAAAGTTTATTAGTTATGATTTTCTTTCCAGTTATATATCATATAATTATGGGAATACATAGACGGTTACATGGACTATAAAAAGTTTATTCAGATATTGAAAAATACTTAGTTTAACTAGAAGCTTATGAATTAATTATAAGAAAGAGAGAAATTTGTATGCTGTTTTTACTTTTACTAATTCCAATACTAATAACCCTAGCTATATTAATTAAGTATACGGAAAACAGGAACTCAATAAAATTAATGTTATTAGGAATAGAGATTTCTATTGTTGGAGTAGCATTAATCGCATTTGTAGGTTGAGGAATATCATCAAGTGATGGATTTATATATAGTTTAGTAGGCTTAGTGATAGTTTTAGTTGGAATAACAATTAGCATTTTCGGATTTATTAAAAAATAAACTTAATAGAAATTAAAAGCAAAAGCTCTTCAAAACAAATTGAGGAGCTTTTTATGTTAGGACTTTTTACGTATAAGGAATATAAAATTATGTAAACTATCAAAAGGAGATGATTTTATGGAAGTTGCGATAATGGGAGCAGGAATGTCAGGCTTGTCTTGCGCTTTAACATTAGAGAAGCATGGTATAAACCCCCATGTTTTTGAAAAAAGAAGTCAGGTAGGAGACAGATTTGTTAACGGAGAAGCAATGTTTAGTATACTAAATAGGCCTATTAAAGATAGCATAAATTATATATCAAAAGAATTTGATATACATTTAAAGCCAATTACTGAAGCAAATAAAATAGTAATACATTCAAAAAATGAAGTTGGAAGTATTAAAGGTAAAATAGGATATTTAAATATTAGAGGAAGGCATAAAGACTCATATGAATCTCAGTTAGCAAGGCAGGTTAAAACAGAAATAAATTATAATTCAACCTATAGTTATGAAGATTTATGTAAGAAGTATGATTATGTTGTATTAGCAACTGGAGATGGAGAATATGCATGCGATTTAGGGAATTATAGATGTGATTTAACTTGTAAGATGAAAGGAGTAACAGTAGAAGGGGAATTTAACAGAGATGTTCCAGAAGTGTGGTTCAATTATGAGGTGATCCCTAAGGGGTATGGATGGCTCATTCCATATAGCGAAAGGGAAGCTAATATTGTAATGGCATATCCTTGTTATCCTAATAATATTAAACTAGATTTAAATCAAGTTTGGGAAAAGTTTTATGGTTTAATATGCAAAGACTTGAATCAAGAATTTAGAATAACTGATGAATTTAATTTTACTAGGTATATGATGGGAATATGTAATTCACCAAAAATTGATAATACATATTTTGTTGGAAATTGCTTTGGAGCAATCTCTCCAGGGCTTGGTTTTGGCCAGTTTGTGGCTATATTAACGGGAGTTTATTCTGCTTATGATATTTGCGGAATAGGTAAATATGAAAAGCTTGTTAGGCCTTTAATTGATAATTATAACAATTCATTAGAGTTAAGGAGATACCTACAAAGCTTGACAGATGACAAGCTAGATTCTTCTATTAAATCATTAGATAACAAATTTTTTGACAAGCTAATAGATAAAATTTTTTCAACTAAAAGTCATATAGATTTGATGGAATTAACCACTCCAATTATGAAATTAAATAATTATTACAATGAAAAAATCAATAATTAAAATGCTAGGGATATTCCTAGCATTTTTTAAATCTACTTATGAAGATTTGATAATAAACTTGTACCATTACCAATATTGTCATAATCATTCTCTTTAATTACTGTAACAAAAGCTTGCTCTGGAATGTTAAGAATTTTACTAGCAGAAGTAACAAATTCTTTTACAAGTTGTTCTTTTTGTTCCTTTGAGATCTTAGGTCCATCAAGCTGTATAACTGGCATAATTTCATACCTCCTATATTATATTCATAGTTAAATTATATAAAACTTTAACAGAGATTTACAGAAGTGTTTTCAATAAAAAAGAATCGCGTTTATAAGGATTACCATATAAACACGATTTTTAGTATATAGTATTTATCTAAAATCTAGAATGAGAAGATGAACCGCTTAATCCAAAACTATTTTGTTGCATGCCTTGTTGATTTCCTTGTTGATTTCCATGTTGGCTGCCTTGTTGACTTCCTTGCTGCATATTTTGTTGACCCATTTGTTGTTGAGTATTTTGACTCATTTGATCAAGTTGTAGTTGAGTTTGTTCTATAAGTTGGTTCATTTGTACTAAAGTCTGATTTGATTGTAAGTATTGATTTGCTTGGTTTAAATCATTTATTGCATGAATTATAGAGCTCTGTAGTTGTTGTTGAGTTTGTTGTTGCTGTTGTTGAGCTTGATTTTTAAAGTCCTTTATTTGTTGTTGTAAGTTATTCACAACCTGTTTTCCTTGTTGATTAGATTGCATTTGTGAACCGCTATTTTGAGAACTCATAGATGAGCCCATAGAAGAACTCATTGATGTTTGTTTTAATTGATTTAATGTGCTTTCCATTGCGCCTATTTGTTCTCTTAATCCAGATATTTCTTCTCCAATTTCAGCATCTACTTTTTTGTCTAAATAACCCTCTAAGGCTTTTTTATTTTTTTCGTCCATTACAATCACTCCTTCATATTTATAGTACAAGTATATGTTAACCATAAAAATGAGTATTATACCTTGAAACATAAAAACCCAATTCTATAAATACCTAGTAACTATCAGGAGTCAAATACGAAAAAAAACACTACATTCAATGTGGTGTTTTTTACGTAAAATAAAAAGTATTTAGTGATAATTAAGTAAATTGTTCAATCTCTGATTAAATATGTAAATTTTTAATAATCAAAATTAAATACTTCGAAGGATAAAGAGCTAGGATTTAAATCCGTAAGATATCTCAAAATATCTTTTCTACCGAAGTATGTAGGTATAGTAAGATCATTCTCAGACATCAAAACTATAGGCAAACCAGGAAAGTATTTAGCAAATGATGCTTGAACATCTTTTGCTGTGGTTGAATTAATTACAATAGAATAATCAACAGGAATTAGTGCAAAATTAAATTTACTATTATGAATTATGGCAGCTTCTAATTGCACATAAACCCCTCCTTTTAAGAATTAATTAGGATATAATAATTATTTCTTTAATAACAACATAATTTATTTATCGTAGAGAAATTCAAATTATTTAATATTTTTTGGCAACAATTATAGTTTAAGTAAATAATTCATTAAATGTTTAATATATTTTATTGTGGTAAGAATTTAGGTAAGAGGAGATATGATGGAGATAATAAATAGGTATAAGGGAATAAGCCATATTAAGAGAAAATTTATTTTTTTATTTATTCTAAATGTTATAGATCTTTTTTTTACTTGGATTGTACTTTTTACAAATGGAGAATATTTTAGTGAAGCAAATTTGGTAATGAGAAAAATTATATATAATATTCCTCAAGCATTTATTGTAAAAATAGGCGGAGTTGGGTTAGTTATTTTCTATTGGTATTATAGGCTTAGAGGTTCAAATGAAAAAGATATTCTACTATCTAACAAGGTTCTTAATTTCTTAATAATTGCGTTTTGCATCATTACTTTTGTACATCTGTTAAATCTAGGTTTGTGTTTTTATATAAATTTATCATAGAAAAATAATGAAAAAATATCCTGAAGACTTATAGAAAATATCTCTATTGGAAATAATAGTAAATGGAGGTGTTTTTTATGTCAGAAGCTGAGGAATTATTAAAAGATATTGAATCATTAAGAGAACAATTAGAAAATACCATTAAACAGAAACAGGAAAATTTAATTAATTTTGAAGTTATTAGTATTAGTAGAATGTTGAATTCACTTTTGAACAAATATAATGAGACCATTAAATAAAGATAGAGCTTAGGCTCTTTTTTATTTATTAGAAATTACTTAAAAGTATTGAAATATTACTTAAAAATACTTAATATAGAATTAGAGGTGATTTTATATGTATCAAGAAGAAAGGTTATTAAAGATTTTAGAATATCTAAATGAACATCGTAAAATGTCAGTACATGATATCTGTGAAACTTTGAATGTATCGAGAGATACAGCGCGTCGTGATATTATAAAACTGATAGAGCAAGGGACTGCAATTAGAACCCATGGAGGAATTGCAATACCAGCTATAAGAAATACAATTAAAGTTTATGGAGAAAGACTTAAATCTTATTCAGAAGGTAAAAAAAGTATAGCAAAAAGAGCGTTGCCGTTTATTCATTATAAAGAACACTATTTTTTTGATGTTTCAACAACAATAAGTTTTTTAGCAGAATATTTAAACGAAGAGGTTACAGTCGTTACTCATTCTCTAGATAATATTGAAGTTCTTTCAGAAAAGGAAAATGTTAAAGTTTATTCTACTGGAGGATATCTAAATAGAGATAATAGATTCTTTTACGGTCCTGACTCCATACGTTATTTTAAGAATATGCTTTTTGATGCGGTGTTCTTAGGTGCTGCAGCTATAATGGAAAATGGCATATATTATGTGGATGAAGAAGATGCATGTATAAAAAGTGCTGTAGTAAAACGTTCGTCAAAAGTAATTGTTCTTGCAGAATACGAAAAATTTTCGTTGAGTAGTTACCATAAGGGCGTAGATTTAGATGAAATAGATATTATAATCACTGATAAAATTCCGCCTAAAAACTTTTTAGAAATAATTGAATCAAAGAATATTGAAGTAATAGTTATTTAAATTATTTATGTTTAGGGGGAGTTTCGATGTGTAAATATAAAATGGTATGTTTAGATATAGATGGGACATTAATAAATTCAAATCATAAGATTACAGAAAAAACAAAAGAGGTAATTAACAAAATTGCAAATGAGATGAAAATTTATACAGTTCTAGTATCAGCAAGAATGCCAAAAGGAATAATTCCACTACAAAATGAACTTAATATTTCTGAGCCGATTATTTGTTATAGTGGAGCATTAATAATGGACAAGCATTCAAATGTATTAGTTAATAAAGTTATAAATTCTAAGGTCATGAAAAAGATATATGATACTTCAAAAGATTTTAAGGTAAGTTTAAGCATATATAAGGATGATGAATGGTATATAGAAAACCTCGATAAATGGGCAATAAATGAAAGTGAGATTACTAATATTTCTCCTAAAATAATAGATTTCAATAATTTAATTAAACAATTAGAGAAACAAAATTCTGGAGCAAATAAGATTTTGTGTATGGGTGAGCCGGAAGATATTCAGTTATTATATAAAAAGATTACAACTAGTAATGAGGATATAAATGTATATCCATCAAAGCCAACTTACTTAGAAATTATGGCAAAAGAGGTATCTAAAACATCAGCCATAGAGTTTTTATGCAAGGAATTTAATGTTGAAAGATCGCAGGTTATAGCTATAGGTGATAACTACAATGATATAGATATGATAGAATATGCAGCACTTGGAATTGCCATGGGAAATGCACCTAGCAAGGTCAAAGAGCACGCAGATGAAGTTACCTTTACCAATGACGAAGATGGCGTGGCTAAGGCTCTAGAAAAGCATTTAATCAAGGTACTGTAGTGATCAATTGGTGAAGTTTGTATTATTAACATAAAAAGTTGTATAATTAAATATATAAATTTTAGTTATGGAGGATAATCATGAATATTACGGCAATTGGTTCTAGTACAAGTACCTTAACTTCATATACTAAAGATAATAATCAGGTTGATATATTAGAAAAACAAAAGATGAAATTACAAGAACAATTAAAAAACTTAAATGATAGTAAGCTTGAGGAGAGTATTAAAAGAGAAAGACGTAAAGACATAGAAAGCCAAATAGAACAGCTTGATGCGGAAATACAGTCGATACAGAATGAAAAAGTAAAAGATAATTTAAATTCAAATAAGGAACACCAGAATAAAAGTGCAAGCACTAGCAAAAATGATCCTAGCGAAATAAATAATCAGAATGAATTATTTCAATTGAATTCTACATACTCTAAGGCTAAAATAATTAATAAGACAAAAAACGATTTTAACGGAAAAGAAAGAGTATTAAAGATGGAAATAAAACTGGATGCAGGAAGAGGTGCAGCAACAGAAAGAAAAGAAGCTGAACTTAAAGAAATAGATAAGAAAGATAAGAAACTAGATAAAAAACTTAGTGAAGTACATAAAGAAGTGAAAAACAAGGATAAAAATATGAATGCTTCTGCAGAAATTAATGAAGAAGTTGCGAAAGAAGAAGATATTAATTATAGAAAAATAGACGTAATTGTTTAATTATTGAGGCTTGTCAAATATAGACAAGCCTTTGTTGTTAAGAATTTTAACAGGAATGTAAAATGCAAGATAAATATTTAGTGGTATAATTGAAGTGGTGATTTTTACGAAAGAAGGTTGTTAAATGTTAACGAAGCAAGAAAAGCAGATACAAAATGGCTTTCAATTAAGTCATTTTTTAATAGTAGTAATGGCAGCAGCATGTGGAATTACAGTAGCAAATTTATATTATATTCAACCACTACTTGCAGAGATAGCTAAATATTTTAATGTGACTCAGGGAAACATAGGTTTTGTTGCTATGCTTACTCAAGTAGGTTATGCAATCGGAATGTTATTTTTATTACCCTTAGCAGATATAAGAGAAAAAAGAACTTTAATTGTAACCATGTTAATTTTTGCAGCTATTTCACTGGTTTTGATGTTTTTATCTTTTAATATAACAGTAGTTGCGGTAGCAGCTTTTGCAATTGGATTTACTTCAGTTGTACCACAATTAATTGTACCATTAGCAGCGCAGCTTGCTGACCCAAAGGAAAGAGGAAAAATCATAGGGTCAGTAATGAGTGGTTTATTAATAGGAATATTATTATCACGTACCTTTAGTGGAATTATTGGAAAATATTTTGGATGGAGAGTTGTATACCTTATTGCAGCAAGTATGATGCTAATTTTAGCAATTGCTTTAAGAAATATTCTGCCTAAAAGTGAACCCATTTCGGAAATGAAATATGGAGAATTATTTAAATCAATGCTTCATTTAATAAAAACAGAACCAGTATTAAGAGAAGCTTCAATTAACGGAGCAATGATGTTTGCAGCTTTTAGTGCATTTTGGACAACTCTTTCATTTTTACTTGAAAGTTATCATTATAACATGGGTTCTGAGATAGCAGGTCTGTTTGGTTTAGTGGGTGTCACAGGAGCACTTGCAGCTCCTATTGTAGGAAGAATAGCGGATAGAAAAAGTCCAAAGTTTACTATAGGCATAGGTATGATAATTGTTACTAGTGCCTATATATGCTTTACACTATTTGGATTTAAAATATGGGGATTGATTATTGGAGTTATTTTATTGGACCTTGGCGTTCAATCTTGCCAGATTTCAAACCAAGCAAGAGTTCATGCTTTAAATGAAGAGGCTCGAAATAGAATTAATACTGTTTTTATGGTTTCGTATTTTATAGGAGGTTCATTAGGATCCTATTTTGGATCATTAAGTTATGCACATTTTGGCTGGTATGGGGTATGCTTTATAGGAATAATAACTCAATTAGTAGCAATAATAATTCATAAAACTAGAAAGTTTAATTAGTATTATTTTATAAGTTTTTAGGAGGAAAGAATATGATGACTAGTATAATAATTGATATTTTAATTGGAATTGCAGCAGGGGTTTTAAGTGGATTATTTGGAATAGGGGGAGGGATAATAATTATCCCGGCATTAATATTCTTTAGACATTTTCCTCAATTAAAAGCACAAGGTACTTCTTTAGTAGCTATGCTTCCACCAGTGGGGATATTTGCATTTTTAGAGTACTATAAAAAAGGAAATGTTGATGTCTATTCAGGAATTATTATTTGTATAACTATGTTAATAGCAGCAAAATATGGTGCACAGCTAGCAGCAGCACTTCCGGTTGATGTAATGAAAAAAATATTTGGAGTTTTTATAATATTAGTAGGAATCAAGACCTTTTTTGGAAAATAATAAGAAATAATGTTACAATGGTATTACAAACCAGTAAAGGAAGTGTAAAACTTGTAAATGTAAATATATGCTTGTTGAGAAATGGCAAATTTTTATATATAATTAAAAATGAAATGAATTATTAAAAAGGGGGATACTATGAGAATTAAACTAAGGAATGCTATTAGAATAGCAATAGCAAGTGTTATTGCACTTACTATTACAAATATTAATGGCATAAAGACATCAGCGGCTATAATAGCAAGTCAAACAAGATATAGTGGTAGTACAAGAATGGAAACAGCAGTAGAAATAAGTAAGGCTGGTTGGACAAGCTCGCAAAATGTTGTACTAGCATATGCATATGATTTTCCCGATGCACTGAGTGGAGTTCCTTTAGCACTTTTAAAAGATGCACCAATTTTACTAACGGATAAAACTTCAATTCCGACTAGTACAATGAATGAAATCAAACGTTTAAATGCAAGTAATATTTACATATTGGGTAGTAGTGGTGTAGTTTCAGATAGCGTACAAAATAGTTTAACAAGTACAGGATATACTGTTACAAGACTTGGTGGTATAGACAGATTTGAAACATCTTTAAAAATAGCAGACAAAGTAAATAGCAGTAATTCATCACACACAGCAGTAATTTCAATTTTTGACAATTATCCAGATGCACTATCTATATCTCCATATGCAGCAATGAAGCATATACCAATATTATATACTGAAGCTAATTCACTAGAAGCAAAAACAAGAGCTTGGTTAAAAAATAATGGTATAACTAATGTTATAATAAGTGGAGGAACAGGAGTAATATCTCAAAATGTTGAGAATCAACTTACAAGTGATGGAATGACTGTTCAAAGGTTAGCAGGAGCTGATAGATATTTGACAGCGTTAAATATAGTTAAGACTTTCCAAAGTAGTTTTAATAGTAACTTTATGCTAGCAACTGGAGAAGATTTTCCAGATGCATTAGCAGGCGGTGTTTTAGCAGCAAAAACTCAAACACCTATTTTACTAACTCAGGACAAATCTATGGAAGAAGACGTTAAAGATTATTTAGATTCAAAATCAAGTTTAAGCTTCTTTGTACTTGGAGGTACTGGAGTAATACAAAGTAATATAAATAACTACTTTGGTAAATTAATTGTAGTAGATCCAGGTCATGATTACGGTGCTGATTATGGCGCAGTAGGAAATGGATATGCAGAAACTGATTTAAATATGCAAGTAGCATTGAAAGTTAAGGCTAGCTTAGAAGCGAGAGGAAACAAAGTGGTTTTAACTAGACAAGCATGGGACAGACCAGTTTCAACAAGCTTAAGCCAATCATTACAAAGCAGAACAGATTTAGCGAATGGATTAAAAGCTGACTTATTTATCAGTATACATCATGATAAATCAGATAGTTCATCAGTAACAGGGGTAAGTGCACACTATAGTACATATAGACCTAATATTGATACTAGTGGAGTTATAACTGGAGATGATCCTTATGGATGGTATTCAGGAGTATATATTGATACAACTCCAAGCAATGCAGCTATTGTAAGTAGAAATTTAGCAACTACTGTAGTTAATGATTTATCATCAAAAATGGGATATAATAATAGATATGCTCATGACCATAATTTATTTGTAACTAAGAATACAAATATGCCATCTATATTAGTTGAATGTGGATTCTTATCTAATTATGATGAAGCTACAAGATCAGCAAACTCAGATAATCAAGCAAAAATTGGAGAAGTAATTGGAGATGCAGTACAAAAAACATTAAATAATTAAATGTTTTGGGGGTATAAGCGTGAAAAAAGGTTTAAATATAATTGCACTATTAGTTGTAACTTCATTATTTTTAGTAGCATGTAATAATAAAAAGGATGATGCATCTAAAACGGATAATAAACAAGTAGAAGCAAGTCAAAATAATGACTCGGAAAATAATACTTCAGATAAAACCACTGATGAGTCTCAGCCAGCTGATAATCAAAGTGAGGAAATCAAGATTAAAGATGCTAACATCAATCAAGAAAATAAGAAGGATGAAACTAATGCAACAGTAAAAAAAGAAGCTTCTTTAGATGATAAGGTAAAAGCTGTAACTAAAGGTGTTATGGATAAGTGGTTTAATGGAAAATCATATGAAGTTTCAACCAAAAAGGAAAACAATAAAGTTATCGCTATAATAAATCTTAAAGAAACTAAAAGCGTACAAGATGAATCTAGTTGGTACCAACAGTTTCAAGGGGATCAACAAGCGCTTATTAATGCAAAGAGAATAGTAAATAATATTCTTCAAAAAGGTTATTCTGGAGAGTGGGTTCAGGGAGTTAAGGTTTTATATAATGGAGAAGAGTGTCAGTTTGAGCATGCTCCACAACTAACTGAAACAAACTATAATACAATATAAAAATAAGATTGGATGTCTCAAAAATTAAAATGAGATATCCAATTTTTTTACTTTAACCAGTATTATTGGTATTATTGATATATGTTATGTATAGGTGGTGAAATGCTATGGATTTAAATAATGAGCAAAATTTACTTATAAATGAACAAGAAAGAAATATAATGTTACTTGCATCAGCAGGTACTGGAAAAACAGATACTTTATCAAAAAGAATAGCAGATATAATATCAAAAGGAAAAGCTAAAGCCTCAGAGATACTATGTATTACATTTACCAATAAGGCATCTAAAGAAATGAAGGAAAGAATTGAAAGAATAGTGGGGACAGAGGCTAAAAATATTACAGTAAAAACATTTCATAGCTTTTGTTTTGACGTTTTAAAAATGGAAGTTAAAAAGAGAACTGATATATTTTCGGATTTTATTATTTTCGATGAGGATGATTGTAAGGAAATAATTAAAAGTTGTAACTATTTTGATTTTTCTATTTACCAGCTACAGAGATTTATAGAGATGACCAAGTTGGAGAGAGTTAATAGAGAAATCTTTAGTGACGATGTTCACAAAGATTACAAAGAGGCAGCAGCTTATTTAATAGAAGAGAACAAAGAAAAATTAGATGAAATATGTACAGAAAGAGGAGAACTTAATAGTAAGTTAAGGGACTTTTTAGCAGAGAAAGGGCATATATTAGTTAATTCATATAACTCTTTACTTTATAATAACCATGGACTAGATTTTATAGACTTAATAGTTAAGACAAAGGAGTTGTTTAATAATAAAGAAGTTGTAGAAGCTCTTAGAAATAAATATAAATATATAAATATAGATGAAGTTCAAGATACAAGTCTATTAGAGTATTCCATTATTGAGAAGTTATTTGAAGGAAATAATGTTTTAATTTGCGGAGATGTATTTCAGACTATTTATAAATGGAGAGGCTCGGAGCCAAGTAAGATATTTAAAAGTTTTAGAGAAAAGTATGACCCTTTAGAAATAGTATTTTCGGTTAATTATAGAGCAAGTAAAAATCTCACAGAAGCTTCTCTAAAGTTTTTGCAAAATGCATTCCCAATCGAAATAAAAGATTTATATAAGGAAGGAATTAAGGCAAAGTCTCAAGAAGAGGGAGAAAAGATAATAATAAAACCTAATGCAAACATTAGGGAAGAAGCAAAATTCATATTAAACGAAGTAAAAGAATTAGAAAAAAGAAATATTGATTTAAGCAAAGCTTGTATACTTACAAGAGATAATCGATATAATATAAATCTTAGTCAGCATTTAAGGAGTTTAACACAATATGAGGCTTTAAATTTTGAATTTATATTAGTGGACCAATTTAAGTTCTTTAGAAGACAAGAAATAAAAGATATAATAGCTTTTCTAAAGCTTGTAGGAAATAGATATGATTCAGTTAGCTTAAAAAGAATAATAAAAAGGCTTCCTACAGGTGTAGGAGATAAAACCTTTGAAATTATAGAATCAGAGGAATATAAGAAAGTAGGAATATCCCTAACAGATTTTGTTGATGAAGATGTACTGAAATATGGAGAAAAGTATTCGTTGCTTATTGAAGAGTTTAATAATGATAATATAGTTGTCTTTGATGTAGAAAGCACAGGAGTAGATGTAACTGAAGATGAAATAATACAAATTGCAGCAATTAAGATAAATAAATCAGGAGAAGTAATTGATGTATTTGAAAGATTCCTGAAAAATAATAAATCAGTTAAAGATTCGGAGCATGTACATGGCTTTAGCGATGAATTTTTAAGAGAAAATGGTGGGGACAGAGGCGAAGTTTTAAAGGAATTTATTACGTTTTCAGAAGGAACTGTTATTGTAGGACATAATGTTCAATATGACATAAATATATTAACAAGTGAACTTTCTAGGCTAACACTTGGAAAACCAGGCTTTAAGACCTTTTACGATACATTAGATATTTATAGAAGATTTTATCCTAATACAGTGAATCACAAACTAGAAACTTTAAGCAAAATATTTGAAACTAAGCATGTACCAAGTCATGATGCCATGGATGATATTCTAGCGACAAAAGACCTTTTAGTTAGAGCAATAGAAGTTGATATAATTCCTACATCTTCAGAAAGAGTAGCGTTAGTAAATAAATATATAAAGTCATTTTCAAATATCTCAGATAAAATAAACAAATTATTTAGAGATTCAGAGAATATAAGACCTTATGATATAGTAGGTAAAATAGTAAATGACTTTAATTTAAAAACTTTATACTTAGGGGATGCTGGTAAAGAGAAAATTGAGAGAATGAAAGACTTCTACGTACTACTAAGAGAGTTAGATGATAAAGAAAAGAGTAACAGAGATTCTTTAATAGATATTATAAAACTTACATCTCTTTCAAATGGAGAATTAGAAGGTTTAATTGTTAATAGAACTAAGAAAGCAAGAATACCAATAATAACAGTACATCAGGCAAAAGGCTTAGAGTATGAAACAGTTTTTATAGCAGGAGTTCAAGATAATACTTTTCCATCTTATATGGCAATAAAAAGTAATAATATTGATGAAGAAAAAAGAACTTTTTATGTGGCTATAACTAGAGCCAAAAAGAGGCTTTATATAACCACAAGCATAATGGATAGAGATAAGAGAAGTTTTATAAATTTGGTTTCTCCTCAGTTTATAGATTAATCATAGTAACATAGGTTACAGATGTTTTTAGTGAATATGTTTATTATATTTATTAAAAGCATTAAGGGGGATAAGTAATGGGGAGATATGAAAAACAGAGAAGCTTTCTAAAGTCAAATTTTAATGAGTTTAAGAATATAAGAACTGATAAGATGAAGGGCATGCCAAAACCTGATGAGGTGAAATCTTATGATTTATCTTCAGAGCTTATTAATCTTCCAGAGGTAAGTCATGAGATTTTAAGTAAAGAAAATATCTACGAATGCATAAAAAGCAGAAGGAGTACAAGATTCTATGCCAAAGAAGCAATAAGCATTGAGGAGTTGTCATATTTATTATGGGCAACTCAAGGAATTACAGGTACTAATAAGGCAGGGCTTACGCTAAGAACAGTTCCTTGTAGTGGTGCAACGCATTCATTTGAAACATATTTATTCATTATGAACGTAGAAGGAATACAAAAAGGTGCATATAGATATCTTCCTGACGAGCATAAACTTTTATTTATATTTGAGATTGATAGTATAGATGAAAAAATAGATGAAATTACGCTAGATCAGCCATTTGTACCTAACTTTGCAAAAAAGGCAGCAGTGATATTTGCATGGAGTACAACGCCATATCGTTCCGAATGGAAGTTTGACATTACAGCACATAAAAAAATACTAATAGATATTGGACACGTATGTCAAAATCTATATTTAGCAAGCGAATCAATTGATGCAGGAGCTTGCGCTATTGGTATTTATGATCAAACTATGATAGATGGGCTTTTAGGACTAGATGGGGATGAAGAATTTGTAATATATCTTGCCGCTGTGGGAAAAAAGAAAGTTGAATAATTAGCAGAAGCATAAGCTTCTGTTTTAAATTTTACAGATAATGGTACATGTGGTATTCTTAATTTGAAATTATACTTATTTAATAGCGCGGTTTAGAATTGAATAAATTTAAATTACTGTGTTAGGGGGAAGAAGTTTGAAGTTTATAGCAATAATGATTTCAATACCTTTTATAGTATTATTTTTATATATGGCAATTTATCCTAGAGAAAGTTCACTGTGGGGTAAAAAGTGGCAGTTTAAAAATGAAAATCTTGAACCAAGCGACGAGGTAGTTAAATATAATAGATTTATGGCAGTTATAGCTTTAATTGGAATAATAATTTTGTTAGTTGTAGCGTTAACTAAAGGCTAATAAAAGTTAAGATTGGGGAGTGATGCAATATTAAATAGTGCATCACTCTTTTTTATAGAATGATATAATCAATATATATTAAATAGTAGTATTGAGGTGAGCATAATGAGTGATAGAGTGGAATTGACAAATATGTGTATGATTTATGATAGAGAGAATAACAAGGTATTGGTGCAAGATAGGGTAAAGTCTTGGAAGGGAGTTTCTTTTCCAGGAGGACATATTGAAGCAGGAGAGAGTATAGTAGAATCTACTATAAGGGAAATAAAAGAGGAGACAGGCCTAACCATTTCTAACTTAGAGCCTTGTGGAATAATAAACCTATACAATAGTGAAACCGGAGAAAGATATTTTGTGTTTAATTTTAAAACAGAGGTATTTGACGGAAAGTTACTAGATAAAACTTCTGAGGGAAAAATATTTTGGGTAGATAAAGATGAATTACATAGATTAAATCTTGCAGAAGGGTTTGGAGAAAGATTACCGATGTTTTTTGAAAATAAATACTCTGAAGGATTCGGAATTTGGAATGAACAAAATTCAGGAAAGTTAAAATTAAAATAGGGGACGGTTAACATTTATTTATTAAAATGCTTGTCTAAATAAGGCTTGAACATGAGGGTTTACAAGCTAATTTAGGACAAGCATTTCTGCAAAAAGTTGTTAACCGTCCCCTAAAATCTATCCCCTATAATCTAAAACTTAACGATTTCTTAAGTTTTTATAATATAAAACTTAAGTGTGATTAAATCATAGGAAATTATGGTAATATTAGGTTGTGAGATAAAAGGAGGATTTGTAATGAGGATATTCTTAAAGTATGTGCTAAAAAGTATGTTTGAGAAAAAAGCTAGATTTTTTCTTCTCTTAATTGCTATATTACTTAGCACAGGACTATTTGTAGGAAGTATAGGTGCAGTAGATTCAGCTATTGACAGTATAGTCAAACCACAACTTGAACAACTAGAGAATAAAGATGTTTATATATCATCTAAAAATGGAGATATAGCATTTAATTTAGATGGAATAAATAAGGATGGAATTAAAGATATAGTTCCTGAGATGGATTACAACGCAATATATGATACAGATGATATGCAATCAATTAAACTAACTGGAAGAGAAAATGAATATATAAATAAAGATTCTTTAATAGAAGGAAAGGACTTAAAGAATTTTGAAGATGAAAAATGTATTATATCGAAAAGAATTAGTGATAAGTTTAATTTAAATCTTGGAGATAAATTAAACTTAGTCTTAAAGGGAGAGAAGGTTAAGCTTGAAGTAGCAGCAATCTCTTCAAATGATGGAGCTTTTTATACTGATACAAAGGATAGCTTCGAAGTAATAGTTCCATATAAATATTTATCAGATAAGCTTAATCAATCAGGAAAATATAATAGTGTATTTGCAAGTAAAACAGAAGATACCATTAAAGATACAGTAGAAAAGTTTAATGATGCAAATAATAAATTTGTAGCAAAAGAACTTTATGATGAAGATGCTATAAAAAGTCAATCATCGCAATTAAACAGCATGCTTTATATGATGCTGGCAATTGTAGTGTTTATGAGCTCAATTATTATATATAGCTCATTTAAATTAACAGTAACGGAGAGGATGCCTGTAATAGGAACATTCCTAAGTCAAGGGGCAACTAGGGGAGTAATAAGAAGAATACTTTATTTAGAAAGTATATGCTATGGAGTTATCGGAGGAATTGTAGGAGATGCTTTAGGGGTAGGTATATTATATATAATTAATTATTTTATATCTCCACTAAAGGATTATGGAATTATTGAAAAACCTAATATAACTCCAATGTATTTAGTATATGGATTAGCATTTTCAATGATCTTATCAATAGTATCGGCAGTGATTCCAATAATAAAAACTAATAAACTTCAAGTAAAAGAAGTAATATTAAATACTTCTAATAATTCAGAAAAAATAGGTATAGGTAAATTTATTATAGGGTGCATATTATTAGCAGCTGTTATAGCTATAAATTCAATAAAATCTAAATGGGTACTTAATATAAGTCCAATATTAATAATTTTTGCAACAGCAGCAGTTATGCTAATTTTCCCTAAGATTATTGATTTCATATCAAAAAATATATTTAAAAGAATAAAAGATGTTTTTAGTATCAATGCATTATCACTAAACAACATGAGAACATCAAAAGTATTACTTGGAAATGTTAATTTGCTTATAATAGCGATAATATCAATAGTAATTATAAATTCCTTGAGTGTAAGTATAAAAAATGTTGTTAGTGAAGCCTACGAAAAAACAAAGTATGACTTAGAAATAAGCGTACCTGAGGATGGTATTGGAAATACAAAAGAGGAAATTGAAAATATTCTTAAAAAGCAATCAGGAGTTAATGGAGATTCAATACAACAGCAGTGCTATGCTAATGGAAAAATAGATAATAACAACTTTACAGTTATAGGGATGGAGCCAGATAAATATCTTGATTATGATAAATATGTAGCTTGGGATAAGAAAGAATATGCAGACACATATAATGAATTTAAAAATGGAGCATTAAATGGAGTAATACTATCAGAGAAAGTTTCAGAAAAAACAAAATTAAAAGCTGGAGATACCTTTAAAATGCAGCTCAGAAATGATACAAAAGAATATAAGGTTGTAGGAGTAATAGACGGAAAACTTTATTATAATGGGGTATTCATACTTATTAACTTTAAAGGACTACCTAAGGAATATATAACTGGTGCACCTGTAGAGTTATTTGTAAATACATCAAAAGATCCAGCTAAAGTAAAAGAAGATATTAATAAGAGTATTAAACAACTAGGTGGAAATGTATTAACTTTTGAAGAAACAAGGGATAAAAATATAGAAGCAAATAAACAACTTATGGATATATTAAGTATTTTCTCCTTTATGGCAGTAGTAATTGGAGCATTTGGAGTGCTTAATAATATTGGGATTAGCTTTATTCAAAGAAAGAAGGACTTGGCAGTATTAAGCTCAGTAGGTATGAGTAAATTCCAGAGGGCTAAAATGCTTTTGATTGAGTCTATTCTTACAGTAGTATGGTCGATAATTCTAGTAATTCCATTTTCATATTTGGCTATTTCCATAACAACTAAAATTACTAAATTAATAGGTTTTGATATGGAAGTTTATTTTAATGTATCATTTATACCAATAGCTTTTGGAGTATCATTACTACTTGTATTAATAGCAACTATACCAGTTCTGTTCAAGAGTAAAAAGCTCTCAATAATAGAAGAATTAAAGTACGAATAGGAGGAGAAAATCATGAATGCTATTGAAGTAATTAATTTAAATAAAAATTTTAAAGTGGGCAAAGAAGAAATAAGTGTATTAAAGAACTTGGATTTCTCAGTTAGTAAAGGCGAATTTTTATCTATAATGGGTCCTTCAGGCTGTGGAAAATCAACATTGTTATATTTACTTGGAGGATTAGATAAACCTACAAGTGGTGTAGTAAATGTGAACGGAAAAGATTTAAGTAAATTAAGTGAAAAGCAAAAAAGTATTATGAAGAGAAGAGAGTTAGGTTTTGTATTTCAATTTTATAATTTAGTGCCTAATTTGTCTGTAGAAGATAATATTTTACTTCCAATAATCCTTGATGGTGGAAAAATTAAAGACTATGATAAAAAACTTAAAGATATATTAGATAGGATAGAGATGACACATAAAAGAAAAGTTACTCCAAGGGAATTATCAGGTGGACAGCAGCAAAGGGTTGCTATTGCAAGAGCTCTAGTATTTGAACCAGATATTATTTTAGCAGATGAACCTATTGGAAACCTAGATTCAAAAACAGGAACAGAGATAATGAAGCTTTTCCAAAATATAAATAAGGATTTAGGAAAAACAATAATTCAAGTTACTCACTCAGGTGAAGCTGCCCTTTATGGTACTTCAATACTTAAATTAAAAGACGGTGAGATTCAAATAAAAGAAGAAGTAGCATCATAATAAAAACAAACAGCCATATCATTTGATAGGGCTGTTTGTTTTTTACTCTTTAGAAATTTATAATATTTTAAGGTTGTAGATAACATTATAAGTTTGGGTGATAATCTATGGACTTACTAGACTCCTCTAAAGAGTAAAAAATAGAATTAGTCGCCTGCCAAATTTTCCTCACATGCGTTTGGAAAGGCAGATGCGAGAAAAAAATCGACGGCTCTTAATCGCCTTAATGATTTTTTTCACATATTTCATAATTGCCGCATTGATTATTACAAGATTCTAGATGAATCATTACTTCGGTATTTCTTAATTTATTCTCTAAATCATCCTCTATATTATCACATATATTGTGGGCATTTTTTACTGACATATTCTCAGGAACTACTAAGTGTAAATCAATATATTTGGTGCTTCCTGATTTTCTAGTTCTAAGATTGTGAAAGTTACAGTATACAGAATTATAATTATCTATAGTATCTTCAATAATCATAATTTCATCATCTGATAATCTAACATCTAATAGTGGACTAAAAGCATTTTTTAAAAGTTCAAATGCTTCTTTTAAAATAAACAAAGCTACTATAATAGCAACAACAGGATCTAAAAAATTTAAATTAGTTATCCATATTAATAATAACCCAAATCCAACCCCTAATGCAGTGTAAACATCAGTTCTTAGATGCAATGCGTCTGCTTCTAAGGCAACTGAATCTTCTTCTTTGGCTATTTTATATAATTTTCTAGAAACAATGAAGTTTACCCCTGCAGAGATAAACATAACTATAAAGCCTACGGCAAAGGATTTAACTTCGCCCCCAGGATGAGTAATTTTATTAACAGACTCTATTATTATCCAAATCGAAGCAGCAAAAATAAGCAAAGCTTCTATCACTCCGGAAATATTTTCGAATTTTCCATGACCATAGGGATGATTTTTATCTGCGGGTCTACTTGATAGTCTGACTGAGAAGAAGGCAATTATAGAAGCTGCTAAATCCATCGTTGAATGAATTGCCTCAGATATTATACTTACAGAACCTGAAAAAATACCTACTATTAATTTCAAAAATATTAGAATGGAGTTGGAGATAATTGATAGTCTAGCAACCTTTGTCTTCCTATTCATATATATGCCCTCCCATAAATTGTATTATCACTTGATAACAATGTATAAGTAATATGATAAGGCTATAATCGTGTAAAGTCAATAAAAATCAGCTACGAAACATATTATCAATTGATAATGAAAGCTGATTTTATAAAGCAAATTTAGTTCATAAATAGGGAAATAAAAAAGCGTATTTAGAGATAAATACGCTTTGGGAAATTTGAATATTATATTTGAATATTTTTCAGGTTATTTCTTCTATTATCTAAAGGATTAAGATTTATATGGTAAACTGTTTCACCATCACCGGGATTCATAAGTAATCTATCTAAATGTATTCTTCCGTTAGGAGTGTTAGCGATAACAATAATATCACCATGAGTTTTATATTCCACCCAGCTATATTCATCAGTTATAACATTTTTTAAATCTTTTTTAGATATTAATGCTTTTGAAGAAACCCTACCATTTTTATCTTCTAAAATTATAGCAACTGTGTCTTCATCTATAATTTCATAATCATTTTTAGCATTTCTTTCAACTATTTCTAGGTTAGATCTTCTATTATCTAAAGTATCACCATTAATATGTCTGATTGGAGCTTTAGGATTAACATCTAAGATAACACTTTGAAGACTTTGTTTTAATGGTTTAGATTTCTTATTAAGTTTAGTTGAACTTATGTTTTGTACTAAGTAACTATTAAAATCTTTATGCCATTCAGCAAACCAAGTACCTATATTTATAACTTTTTCAATATCCTTAGCATCTATTTTAGTAATAAGCTCCGTACCGTTCTTTTTTAATACTGTAATTAGTGCTATGTCACCTTTAATTTCATATTTATTTCCTATGTTATTGTTATTTGTATTTATATAAAACACCTCTTTCATAATTGAACTTAGAAAACAAGTATAACAGAGTAGAGGATAAAATAATACAGATTATGAAAATAATAAATAGCAAAGTGAATATACTGCGAATAGTAAATAAAATTCATTTCTCACACTTTCTTTTCTAGGTAGATACTGGTAAAATAAAACTTAACTAATAAATTAATAATGTCAAATAAAAATAATTCTATAATATATATTGGGGAGTGTATTAAGTGATAAATAATGACAGTATAGACTCAAAAGTTGAGAAAGAAAAAAGTTCAGTAGCTGATACTGTAAAAGAATACATAAAAATTATAATAGCAGCCATAATACTATCTTTTATAATTTCAATTTTTGTTAAACCTGCTCAAGTAGTTGGAGATTCTATGAACGGTAACTTGCATAATAACGATATGCTTTTATTAAATAAGATTGCATATAAATCACATTCACCAAATTACAAAGATATTGTGGTTATAAGAGCTAATATTAATGATGCAGAATATATTGTAAAGAGAGTAATAGGTACACCTGGAGATAAGATACAAATCAAAGATAATCAGGTATATGTTAATGGAAAAGTATTAGATGAAAAATATATAAAAGAACCTATGGCAAACAACATGGATATGGATATTGAGGTACCAGACGGAAAGATATTTGTTATGGGCGATAATAGGAATAATAGTTTAGATAGTAGAGATCCAAGCGTTGGATTAGTTGACTATAAAGAAGCTGTTGTTGGAAAAGTAATGTTTAGGATGTATCCTTTTAAAGGAATTCCTAAATATTAGAAGTAGAAACTATCTTAAAATATTATTTTAAGATAGTTTCTTGTTTTGTTAAATGGTTCTTCTTTTATTTCCTAGTACCATCGTTATTAAAAACTTTTCTTAAATGAATTTCATCAAAGAAAAGCATAATTAATGCACCAATTAAAAGAATAATACCTTGAAAAGTTTCACTTATGTTCTTAGCTAATGCATTTAAAATAAAGGCTATTATTAAAAGGGTAAAGCCAAGAGTAATAAGACTAATTGCTGAATAACGCTGGGCTTCATCCCAAGTATCCTGATTTTTCATAGAAAAACTAGTTCTATGACCATAGACACTATTTATTTTCTTAGGAGGAAATGCCTTAAATATTAATCCACCAATTATAAATATTATTGATACTACATATAACAATATATACGCCTCCAGTTAATTTGTTAGTAATAGAGCTATCTATGTGTTAAATTATACCATATATAGAGGCAGAAAGCTTATTTGTTTAATTGGGGACAGTTAACAAATAATTATTAAATGCTTGTACTATTTGAGCACCCTTGGACAAGCAATATAGTGAAAAGTTGTTAACCGTCCCCTGAAAAGGAGTCAAAATGAATTTTAAAAAACCAACTAAGAAACTAATTATATATATATTAAGTTTTGTACTATTAAATTTTATTTCTATAACTTGGAATAAGTATGAACAAAATAGATTAATTAAAAAGCAAGCAGCAGAGGCAAAACTATATCATGAAAAAGTAATGAGATTCGAAGCAACAATTGACAGCGGTTCCTATGATTTTGCTGATGATAAAAACAATATAGATCCATACTTTTTCAAAGAAATGGACAATGATTTTATAGCTAATAGTACAAAGATAGATATAAATAAAGATACTAAGGTTAGATTCGCAGAGTATATTCTAACAGCAAAAGCTCAGTATTTTCATATATTGATTAACGGTAGAGAAGGGTGGATAAAAGATAACTTACTTGAAGATAAAGAAAGAATAAATTATTTACAAAAGTTCATTAAAGAAAAGAATAAAGTAACGGTCTTTCCTTTTAATTCAGGAGATTATGCACTAATATCTGATGACACTGAACAATATATAGTTAATCTCAATGACAAGGTGATTACTTGGCAAAGAGGAAGCTACTATGAGGTTCCAAAGGTTGATATAAATTCAGATACATTAAAATGTGGAGGAGATTTAAGTTCCAATACATATGAATTTAGTAAGGAAGGAGAATTAATAAAGACCAGCAAATACGGATATTCTATTACTAATGTTATTATGGCATTTCTAAACGTTGCAATAATACTTCTTATACTAAATTCTATTAGAAGACTTTTAATAAAAGGTGCTGTAAGCAAAGTATTAGTTAATATTATATTTTTTACAATATTTGTAGTTATATTAATAATTTCATTACTTCTATTTGGACTATTTCTTGCAACTTAAAATAGGGGACGGTTAACAATTAATTATAAAAAAGCTTGTACTATTTGAGGATATTTGGACAAGCTATATAGCAAAAAGTTGTTAACCGTCCCCTAAAATAAAACATCCCAGAAATATGAGAATAATAAAATAGTCTAAGAAAATAATAACTATTGAATTAAGAAGAGAAAAGGAGGAAATTTTAATTATGGGAACAAAAATATTTGTTAATTTGCCAGTAAAGGATTTGAAAAAATCAGTTGATTTCTTTACAAAGCTTGGATTTACATTTAATCATCAATTTACTGATGAGAATGCAGCATGTATGATTATTAATGAAGATATTTTTGCAATGCTGCTTGTTGATGAGTTCTTTAAAAATTTTACACAAAAAGAAATAACAGATACAACTAAAAGTACGGAAGTTATCTTAGGGATATCTGCAGAAAGTAAGGCAATGGTGGATGTTATTGTTGATAAGGCTATAAATATGGGTGGAAAGTTTTCGAAAGAAGCAGTGGATTTTGGACATATGTATCAAAGAAGCTTTCAAGATTTAGATGGACATCTTTGGGAAATTATATATATGGACCCTGAGGCTATAAAGAAAGATGAGGAATTGACTTCATTAGTTCAATAAAAGTAATCATATTGTAAATGATACTTGGTATATTATGTAGTATTATTTCAAATGTTATGATAGTATAAATTTATAAATATATTTATTGAAAAGAGGATGTACTATGGATATTGCAAGTACTTCAATGACATTAAGTCAATATAATTTAGGAAATTCGGTTGATATTAGTTTGATGAAACTTCAGATGAATACACAAAGTCAAATGGCTGAAGGACTTAATAAAATAATGGAAGTATCAGCTGTGGATTCTAACCTAGGAAAGGTTATAGATGTTAGAGTTTAAATAATACATAACGTAAGTCTCATATTTAGCTTAATTGTTAAATATGAGACTTTATTTTTATTAACGTTTAAAGCATTAAAGCTGTAAAGTGTAATATTTATTAGAAGTATTAACTGTATAATAAGACATGAAATTATAGAAGAAAGGTAGGGAATTTTTTTTTTTGAGAAAAAAATAATACTACATTATAAATATTAAGAAAAATTGAATTATTCTTGAAAATATTGTAGAAAAAAATCGAAAGTGTTATAATGTAAGAGACAAATTATATATATATACAAGTACATACAAAGATGTATAAAGCAAATGACTGATAATGTTTACTATAGATGAAACTCCATTAATCAAAATATAATATTGGAGGAAAGATAAGTGTGGAATAATAGAATTTGGGACAAGTTTCGAATGCTTATAGTTTTTGTTGTAATTCTCACAATTATTTTAACTTCACTTTTGATGGAAAGTGAAATAAAGAGGATAACTCAGAATGTTTCAAAGGAATATGCACGATTACATACAAATGAATTAGTTGCATATGTTCAAGAAAAACTGGATAGAGAAATAGCATTAGCTGAAAAAGCAGCAAATTCAGATGAAATTATAATGTGGATGGAAAATGAAAGTAATATTAACGATAAAGAAATTGCTTTTAATGAACTTCAAGAATTTAGTAATGTATTTCAGGACTCGAATTCTTTTATAGTATTAAATAAATCGAAACAAATGTATTACGTAAATAATGAAACTAAATACAATAATTTCAATTCAATAGGCAAACTTGACGAAAACAATATATCAGATAAATGGTATTTTCAATATATATCATCAAACAGAAAATATTCATTATTTACCACTAATAATAGGTTTTTATCATCTAAAGATATATGGGTTAGCGTGAAAGTTCAAGATGGAGATGAATTATTAGGAATTGTGGGCTGCACTATAAATTTGCAAGAATTTTTAAATGAGGCATTAATTCAACATCAAGATAGTGAATCAAAGTCAGTAATCATTAATGAGTACGGATTAGTTGAAATGGATTCTGGTAACAGCAATTCACAAATAAAGGATAAAGATTCTAATTTGAATTCTCAAAGATATGTTTATGATTTAAGTAGTGACCCAAAATTTAAGAAAAGTATAGATGAGTATCTTAAATCTTCAGAAGAGCCTACTATAATACCTTTAGATGACAAGGAATATCAATATGCAGCCGTAGCTCCAGTAAGAAACAGTAATTGGAGAGTAGTAACATTCTTTAATTCAAAAAATTTATACTCACCATCTAAGTTAATGGGGATAATAGGCCTAGTGTTTCTTATAATGATGGCTATGGTTTTAATCATAAGCTATGTAGTAAAGAGAGTATTTATGAATCCTTTCGGAAAACTAAAGGAGAGTATCGAATTAAAGGAAATCACACAAGATCAGAAGATATATGGACTTCATAGAAAGGATGAGTTTGGAGAACTTGCCAATTCCATTCAATCAATGACTGATAGATTTATTAGCTCTACACCAATAGGTGTATTTTTGCTTGATAAAGCGGGTGATTTCCTATATGGAAATCCATATTTCTATACTCAATTTGCATGTGAATCAAAAGATGAATTTGAAGAATTTATATCCAATGGACAAGATGTAATATTTAGTAGTAATGATTCATTTGAATATTTTAAGAATGTAATAAAGAACAAACTGGAACTGCCAATTGTAGATTTAGAATTAGTTAATAGTAAAGGGGAAACTTTTTGGGCAGAGTTAAGATTGACAAAAGTTCCATATCAAACTGATGATTGGCAATACGAAGGAATATTACTAAATATTCAAGAGAAAAAAGATTACGAAGAAGAACTATTCAGTTTAGCCACAAGAGATAAGTTAACTGGATTATTTAATAGACATTATTTAGATAAGGTTTTGTCTGAGGAAATTGCTATAAGTGATCAATTCAATAGGTCAATCTCATTAATAATTTTTGATATTGATCATTTTAAAAATGTAAATGATACATTTGGACATGATAAAGGTGATGAAGTTTTAGTAAGTATTTCAAGAATAGCTGAACAGAATATTAGAAAGTCAGATATACTCTTTAGATGGGGTGGAGAAGAATTTTCAATATTAATGCCTTGTACAAGTATTGAAGATGCGGGGATTGTAGCAGAAAAGATCCGTCAAAAGATTGAAATGGAGCATATTGAAGAGGTAGGTGTAATTACAGCAAGCTTTGGTGTTTCTGAAAGAAAACAATATGAACCTTTCTCAGTTTGGTTTAAGAGAGTTGATGAAGCTTTATTTGAAGCAAAAGAAAAGGGAAGAAACCAAATAGTATTAGATGAAATAGAAAACAAAATTCCTAATCATTTTTTAGAACTTCGCTGGAGTGATGAATTCAATTGTGGTGAAAGAATAATAGATAAGCAGCATCAGAAAATTTTTACTTTATCCAATAAATTATTGAAGTACTCAAGTAAAGAAGAAATTTCAGATGAAGCAATCCAAGTATTTGAAGAGATATTAGAGCATATGAAAGAGCATTTCTTATATGAGGAAAAGGTAGTTGAAAACTCAAATTACTCAAAAGAAGAGCTAAATAAACATAAAGAAAGTCACAAAAACATTATAGATAAGCTGGAGATTTGGAATAGAGATTTAAAAAAAGCTAAAATAAATATTTCTGAGATCTTTGTATTATTTATAGGAGAAGTAATAGTAGAACATATATTTAAAGAAGACAAAAAATTCTTTGAGAGTTTAAAGTGACAGTTAAACTAAAATAAAGAACAGCCTGAATTAAGGCTGTTTTTTTATTTTACAAAAAAGTATTGACACTCCCCTTAGGTAAGGGATTAGTATTATAAACGAGGTGATAATATTGCAATATTATACTGTAAAAGAAATAGCAGATTTAACAGGAGTCACAATAAAAACTTTATATCATTATCATAAGATTGGATTGTTAATACCATGTAATATTACAGAATCAGGTTATAGGATATATGGAATGGAAGAATTGGAACGACTTCAGCAAATCTTGTTTTATCGTGAATTAGATTTCTCGCTTAATGATATAAAAAAGGCTCTTGAAAATGAAACTAGTAGAATTGATTGCTTAACTAAACAACATGAAATGCTTAAAGCGCGCAGGCAAAGAATGGATAGTTTAATAAGCACAATTGAACAGTCAATTTTTTTCACAAAGAAAGGAGAAAACATGGAAAAATCAGATATGTTTAAAGGGTTTAATGAGGTAGAATGGGTGAAAGCTCTAAAAGAACAAAGTGAATATCTTAATGACAAGTATGGATATGATATGCTTAAAGAACAGGCAATAGAAAGTGAAAAGATGAATAGGAGTGCATTAGAAGCACAAGCATTTACTAAATTTATGATAGAAGCATTAAGATGTGGACTAAAGGCAAGTGATGAAAAGGTTCAAAAAGCATTAGAAGATCATATTGTATTTATTAATGATAATTCAATAGACATGGATGCGAAGAAATATTTAGGTACTTCAAAGTTTATGCTAGAAGATGATTTCCATAGAAATATGTTAGAAAGTCAGCAAATAGGATTAGCTTATTATCAATATGCAGCAGCTGAGATGTTTGCAGAAAAATAACTCAAGTTATAAGAGTTGTTTGTTTATTGAAGGCAAACAACTCTTCTTTTTATCTTCATTTTATCTTCTTTTTATGTTGTACATAGCAAATCCACTTTCAGGTAATGTAGGAATTTTAGATAAATTATAGCTTAAGTTTTGGCTAGGAACTTGGTAATCAATTTTATTAATTAGAAAATCTAAGAATGTTTTCATTACTTCAACGGTAATACCTTCACCTGGACAACGGTGGCTGATGGAAGGATCACCGCCTCCTTGAGGCATGAAATTAAATAAATCTACCTTAAAATTACTAAATCTACTTGGATTAAATTTATTTGGATTATTCCAGATTCTAGGGTCATGGTTATTGCCGTAGATATCAAGTAAAACAAGGTTTCCTTGTTTAAATTCATATTGATTCCAAACAAAATCTTTTTTTACTCTTGCACCTAAAAAGGGAGTAAAGGGATAATAACGTCTAACTTCTTGTGCAAACATTTGAAGATAATCCTCATCTCCAGATTGTAGATTTTCTCTACATTCAATATAATCATGGAGGGCTAAGGATGCAAAGGTAATGTAGGTTGAAATAGCTACAATCGGACGTAATACATTAATTAACTCAACTGCAGCCATATGAGGATCAAGTTCATTTCCCTCCAAATCTCTATAAAAAGCCATGGCATGAAGTGCTGAATTTTCACCAATCTTAAGATTTCCAGAACGAACATCTTTTATAATACCTTTTATCCAAGCTTCAGCTCTCTCTCTTGAGCCTTTTCCAATCCAATAACGAGGCCCAACAGATCCAAAGCCCTCTACCATAGCGTTAAAATCATTTGCACGCTCTCTTATTTCAGATTCACCTATTGGAACCCCAGCCCATTCACAAGCAGCTTCGCATAATATATATTTTGCTTCATCAAAAAGTACTACCTTATCAGAAGTTTCCCACCTAGATATAGAAGCTTCAAGTTTATTTTTCACAAGGTTTGCTAATTCATTTTGACGTTCAGTAGTCATTAATGACATAAATACACTTTTCCTATGGGAATGTGCTTCACCATCCATTGTTTGAATTGCATTCTCTCCAAACAAAGTTTTTTGAATTCTTTTTGGAGCAGCACCATTTCTTTGAAACTTTTCAGCATTATAAAATAATTTTGCATATTCTTCACCGCTCATACAGATTACTTTCTCTCCAAATAAATGAGTTTCAAAGATATCTGATTGATGTTCTTGAGTTCTATTTTTAATAAATAGATATCCTTCTCGAGAAAGAGCAATGGTATTATCTAATGTCTTGTCTTTAGGAATTTGTATGATTGTTTGCATAGCTATATTCACTCCTTTTTATCTTAAGTAAGGATTTTTAATCGAGTCTATTACATATAATACTTTTTCCCAGGGGAGAAAGTATTTATTCACATATATGTTTCTATGAGGGTGGCAAGTCATGTAGTATTTTACGTGAATAAATTTATATTTAATATAACAATATACTAGTAAGTTAGTGAAGGGAGTGGACGCATGAGAAAAATAATAATAACATTTCTATGTTTAGTAACTTTATGTACTTCTATACTGTTTTTTAGTTGTGCAGCTAAAAAATCTAATGAACCTAACGCTTCACCAGTTCCTAATACAAATAATAATCCTGATATTAGCAATAACCCATCTAGTAACAAGGTATTTACAGCTTCAGAGTTAGCTAAGTATAATGGGAAAAATGGTAATCCTGCATATGTAGCAGTGGATGGAATTGTATATGATGTTACAAATGCAGAAAAGTGGACAAATGGAAAACATGAGGATGGAATTGTCGCAGGTAAGGATTTAAGCGAAGTTATAGGTAAGGCTCCACATGGGAGAAAAGTTTTAAAGGAGATTCCTATTATTGGAACCTTAAAAGAATAAAAAGAAAGACGCTTTGTCTAACATAGATGAACAAACAAAGCGTCTTTATTAAAAACTATAGATAACCTTCAGATTTTAATAATTCTGCAATGAGAACTGCACCTCCAGCAGCACCTCTTAGCGTATTATGAGAAAGGCATACAAATTTATAATCATATAGTTTGTCTTCTCTAAGTCTTCCAATAGTTATTCCCATTCCATTCTCAAAATTTCTATCTAGCTTGGTCTGAGGTCTATTATCATCTTCAAAATAATGAAGAAATTTCTTTGGTGCACTTGGAAGGTCTTTTACTGACGATGGTATCTTGAAATTATTCCATAAATTAATAATCTCTTCTTTTGATGGCTTTTTATCAAAACTTACAAATACAGCAGCTAGGTGACCATCAGTCACAGGAACTCTTATACATTGGGTAGTTATTATAGGTTTATTAGTATTAACTATTTTACCATCTTCAACCTTTCCCCATATTTTTAATGGTTCATTTTCACTTTTTTCTTCCTCCCCAGCAATATAAGGTATAACATTATCTATCATCTCTGGCCATTCATCAAAGTTTTTTCCGGAACCAGATATAGCTTGATAAGTGGTTGCTAATATAGTATTTGGTTTATATTCTAATAGTGCACTTATAGCAGGAACGTAACTTTGTATAGAACAATTAGGCTTAACAGCAATAAATCCTTTTTTAGTTCCAAGTCTTTTTTTCTGAGCACCTATTATATCAAGGTGATGTCCATTTATTTCTGGAATTAGCATAGGCACATCATCAATATATCTGTTAGCAGAATTGCATGATATAACTGGCAGCTCATGCTTTGCATAATTTTCTTCTAATATTTTAGTTTCTTCCTTATTCAGAGATACTGCACAGAAAACAAAATCAACTTCTTTTGATATATCATCTATTTCAGAGCTGTCTTTTATTACGATATTCTTTATATTCTCTGGAATAGGTGATGACATTTTCCATCTGTTTTTTACAGCATCAATATAGGTTAATCCAGCTGATTTTTTACTTGCAGCTATAGCTTTAACCTCAAACCAAGGATGATTATCTAAAAGGCATATAAGTCTTTGTCCAACCATACCAGTTCCGCCAATTAAACCAACTTTTAATTTATTATTCATAGTTTCTACCCCCATTAATTAGTCATTTGAAGATACAACCTAAATTTTTCTAAGAATTATTTAAAAGGGTGGTGGTATATCTCCCTACTTATATGGTATCATTGGGACAAGCATTAGTAAAATTGAAAGTTTTGATTATAATGTTCAATATTTTTGATGGAAAGCATACAATGCAATATTAGTATTAATTTATAAAAGGAGAGAGTGGTAAATGGATTTAAAACAACTAAATAGTTTTGTAACTATATGCAAACTTCAAAGTTTTACTGGAGCAGCAGATGAATTAGGATATGCACAATCGACTATTACTACTCAAATTAAATTACTTGAAAATGAATTAGAAGTTAAACTATTTGAAAGAATAGGAAAGAATATTTCACTAACTTATCAAGGAAAAAAACTATTACCATACGCAAAGCAGATGCTAAAAATGTCAGCAGAAATAAAAGATGTTATTACTAACGATTCTGTGCCAAGTGGGGTACTAACAATAGGGGCTGCAGAGTCTCTTTGTGTGCTAAGACTTCCGGAAATACTAAAGGAATATAGAAGCCTTTATCCTCAGGTTGAAATATCATTAAAGTTTGGAAGCTGTTCTGAATTTAGACATTTTTTAAGGGATAATATAATAGATGTAGCTTTTTCACTTGGAACCAAAATTGATGGAAGTGATTTTGTTACTGAAATAGTTTCTAATGAAGAAATGTTATTATTAACAGCTCCAGGTCACAAACTAATAAATAAAGAAGTTGTGTACCCGAAGGATATTGAAAATGAACAGCTAATATTAACAGAAGTTGGATGCAGTTATAGAGCTGTATTTGAAAATATGCTAGGGAGTTATAATATAAAACCTAATCTGATTTTGGAAACAGGAAGTGTTCAGGCAATTAAACAATTTACAATGAGCGGGCTTGGAATAAGTTTGCTTCCTAGAGTTGCAGTAGAGGAGGAGCTAGCCCAAGGAAGACTAGTAAAATTAAATTGGGCGATTAATGACTTTGGTATAGTATCCCAAGTAATCTATCACAAAGATAAATGGATTTCACCAGCATTAAAAGCTTTCTTAGAATTATCAAAAGAAATGCTATAAAATAGGTTAATTATAAGGAGGATTCCTTAGCTATAATGGCAAGGAAATTCTCCTTTTTATCTATTATTTTAGTACAAGCTGCCAGGTTACTCCAAATCTATCAGTAACCCAAGCTACGCTCATTAAAGTAAGTACCGACTCAGGCCTCATAAGTACTTTTCCACCATGGGAAAGACTTTTAAAAAGTGAATTAAACTCCATCTCGTCAACACAATCTATATATAATGACATAGCCCATGTGAAATCAGGATGATAAGATTTATCTACGTCCATTGCCATAAATCGCTGCCCCTTAATTTCAAAAGATCCATGAAGCACGCCCCCTTCTTCGCCTTTCACATTTTCGCCTACTCTTGTAAGTTCTAAAATTTTAGAATCAGGAAATATAGAAACATAGAAATTCATTGCTTCATCAGCATTACCGCTAAAGGTAAGGAATGGGATGATTGGGGAATTAGTATCATTCATCTTAGTTTCTCCTTTCGGATTAATTTAATATAGTAGTAGTATTCCCCAAATGAGTAGTTTTCTAAATATTCATGAGAACTAGTTATATCTCAATGGTTTAAATTATCGTTTATTATCGATATCATGGGAAAGTCATTAATTACATCTCCGGAAATATCCCATACAAAAATTCCTCCATAATTATTATAAATAACATAGTCACATTTTATTTTTAAGGACTTTTCATCTTCATATGAAAACATTATTCCACTTATATCATTGTATAAGTAGGGAACCATGGAATAGGGATCTCTATATTTCAAGAAACCAGGGGCAGATTCTATTTTTCTAAGTTCATAGTATGGAAATTTGCCATTAGGAGCTTTAGGATTGTCCCATGTTCCTATGGCA